>CBDUYG010000006.1:0-22929 GCA_965371385.1 uncultured Myxococcales bacterium
GGTCTTCTCCTTCACCTCGCCCTTGACCGTGACGCGGTACTCCCGTTCGCTCCCGAGCGAGGGGTGGAGGAGTCGCTGAGTCAGGGCACCATTGTTCGTCAGGATGACCAGGCCCGTCGTATTCTTGTCGAGCCGCCCCACCGGAAAGACGCGAGGACCCCGCTCGGGGATCAGGTCGAGGATCGTGGCGCGACCTTCGGGATCCCGCACCGTGGTCACGACCCCGGCCGGCTTGTTGACCATCCAGTAGACGGGACGCTCCCGGGAGAGCTTCTCCCCGTCGAGAGCCACGGTGTCCGATTCGAGGTTCGCGCGATCACCGAGCTGGGCCACAACGCCATTGATCGTGACCCGGCCATCACGAATGAAGTCCTCCGCGCCGCGTCGCGAAGCCAGGCCTGCCGCGGCGAGCAGCTTCTGGATCCGAACCGGACCGACGGCCTCGACTGGAGTCGATTCGGCCTTCGCGGCCTTCGCGGCCTTCGGCTTTCGGCGATGGCGTGGGGATCGCCCATGGCGAGACATATCCCGGAATCCTCAGGCTTTCTCTGCGTCGCCGGAGGAGACACCCGAATCTTCAGATGCGGGCTCCTCGCGCGGAGTCGAAGTCGAGCTCCCATCGGCCTGCGCGGACTCGAACCCGGGGGCGTCGACTGCGAGGGATGCGTCGATCGCTTCGAGCTCGTCGGCGTCGTCCTCCAGTGCGATCGGCTCGGACGCGATCAGGGCGGCAGCTTCCTCCGAGAGATCCCCTCCGGCACTCTCGACGAACGAAACGGCTCCCCGCTCTTCGCCTTCACCTTCCTCCGCACCTTCACTCGCTGCTTCGGCGTCGCCTGCAGCTTCGCCTTCACCTTCACCTTCGCCCTCTTCCGAGCCCTCTTCCCCCAGTCCCTGCTCCCGCGCCAGCTCCTCGAGCTCGCGCAATGCCGGCAGGGAGCCCAGGGCGTCGAGCCCGAACACCTCGAGGAAACGGCGAGTGGTGGCATAGATCATCGGACGACCCGGAACCTCCTTGTGCCCGTCGATCTTCACCAGGCCACGATCCATCAAGCTCTTCAAGGTCGCACCGACGTCGACCCCGCGAACGTTCTCGACGTCCGCCCGGGTCGCAGGCTGCTTGTAGGCCACGATCGCGAGGGTCTCCAGGGCCGCACGTGAGAGTCGTAGAGGGCGGTCCTTCTGAAGCTGCTGGAGATAACCGGAAAATTCCGCGCGCGTGCGAAACTGGTAACCCCCCGCCACCTCCCAGACCTCGAAGGCACGCTCCTCCTTCTCGTAGGCCTCGTTCAACTCCGCGACCAGATCCTTCGCGAGCGAAGGCGTACAGTCCGGAGTGATCTGGGCGATGCGACTCGGCGTGAGCGGGTTGGGGGACCCCAGGATCAGCGCCTCCACGACTCTCAGCTGTTCGTTTCGTTCCATCTCAATGCCTCACATCAGCTCGGTGATTCGTTCGTCCCAGGTAAGATCCCCCGCGGTGTCGCTGGCCCGCACCCGGATCGGGCCATCGGGTGCGCCGTCCCCGTCGACACCCTGGTAGATGCCCAGAGCTTCGAGGCGCGTGAGCTCGAGAATGGCGAGGAAGGTCGCGATGAGCATCGTCTTCGACGGGCGGTGGCCGTCGGCCAGCATGAAGATCTGGCTGAACTCGACCGACCCCTGCCCGCTGAGCGTCTTCATCACGGATATCATGCGCTCCCGTACGGTCACGGTCTCGGTCTCGACGTGGTGGACGCCGTCGCCATCCCCCTCTTCCTGAGCGTTCTGCAGCATCAACCGGAACGCATCGATGAGTTCGAAGAGCCCGACCTCGATTTCGCGCTCGGCCTCTGGGACCTTCTCCGGGCCCAGCCCGACGGCGTCGAATACGTCCCGCCCCAGCCAGCGCCGCTTGCCGAGCTCCTCTGCCGCCTCCTTGTAGCGCTGGTACTCGAGCAGCCGCGCCACGAGCTCGGCACGCGGATCGATCTCTTCGACCTCCTCCTCCTCCTCGGTGGGCGGCAGGAGCATGCGCGACTTGATGTGGGCAAGGGTCGCGGCCATCACGAGGTACTCGGCGACGACATCGAGGTCGATGTCGCGCATCAGATCGATGTACTCGAGATACTGCGCACTGATCTGAGCGATCGGGATCTCGGTGATCTCCACCTCGTTCTGGCGGATCAGGTGAAGGAGCAGGTCGAGGGGTCCCTCGAAGATCTGGAGCTTGACGG
The DNA here is from genome assembly GCA_965371385.1 of uncultured Myxococcales bacterium. Classification (GTDB taxonomy): domain Bacteria; phylum Myxococcota_A; class UBA9160; order UBA9160; family UBA4427; genus CBDUYG01. Next base: position 2,217 of record CBDUYG010000006.1, read on the forward strand.
CGTAGCTGCCGTTGCTCCCCAACCCTTCAGGAGCATCCAGCCGCTCACGAGCCTCGCTCGCCTCCGTTGCCAGGGCGGCTTCCTGCGATTCGTTCTGGGGGTCGCCGGGAGGCGGATCGTTGACGAGATTCATACTCCATCCCGGAGGATCGGGTCGAGGCGCTCGGATCGGGGAAACATTGAAACCAGCAGGCCGGTCGAGGTAACCATCACGAGTCCTGCGGCCATTGAAACCGGATCTCGCTCCGATCCGGCGCCACCTGGTGGTGGCCGGACTGGCGATGAGCGGTGGGCAATTCGGGGGGCACGGACGAGTATGGTGGATTCACGACCGACGGGCAACGCCAGCTGCGGGCTTACGAACAATAAACGAAGACGAGCAGCCCCTCGGCGTCTCACTTCAGGTTCCAGTCCTGGTGAACGGGAGGACGGCACGCAGAGGGGGGGGCATCACCCGCGGCTCAGCCGCGCCGTCTCCCGACTTGCTTGTCCCCGGCTGGGCGGGTCTTCGGCTTCTTTCGCTTCGCAGCCGAGCGGCTTCGCCTCTCGAGCTCTCGCGCGAGCGCCAGGGCCTCCTCGCGATTCGCGACCTCGCCGTCGAGATAGGCCGAGCGGATCCGACTCAGCACCTTCCCCACCGCCGGACCCGCTAGCGAGAGCGCGGTGAGATCCCGGCCATTGACCGGCAGCGGGCGGTCGCGATCCTCGGCGGCCCAGCGGGCGATGCGACGCCGCAGGGGTGCCGTGCAAGACGCGTGAAGGGCGTGAAGCCGCTCCTCATCGATTTCGTGGAGAATCGCATCGGCGGCCCCGCGGCCCCGGGACCTCTCGAGCTGCTTGACCAGGCGATCGCGCAGGCTGGGAAACTCGGCCAGTCGTCGCGACAGATCTCCCCTGACCGAGAGGCGCTGAAGACAGCGCCGGCGCAGAGCCACCGGCAAGGGCGCGAGCCAGAGCGCCAGTCCCGAGGCCCACGGGCGAAAGCTCTTCGCACGCCATTCCGGCTCACAGAGCAGCTTGCCGAGTCGCCGCAGGGGAACAATCGCCTCACGCGGCAGGTTCAGCCCCGGCTCGAGCGCCGGCAGAACGTGCCACTCGTCGAGGCGGCCGAGGCAGGCCGCAGGATTCACTCCGTGCCTGGCATCGACGAAGATCTTTTCGAATTCGCGCCGCAGTCGATCTCCACTCAAGGACCCGAACACGCCGTCGCGCAAGGCATCACGCAAGAGGGAACGCGTCCGGCGTGTGAGCCGAAACCCCAGGCGCGCGACGAACCTTGCGGCGCGCAGGGCTCGCGTGGGATCGTCGTGAAAGCTCCGCTCGTGCAGCACTCTCAGAACACCCTGCTCGAGATCAGCAAGGCCATCGAATAGATCGATCACTCTCACCTCGTCGTCGTCGGCGAGCTCGCAGAGCGGAAGCGCGAGGGCGTTGATGGAGAAGTCTCGGCGCAGGAGATCCTCCTCCAGGGTGCCGGCCTCGACCTTGGGCAACGCGCCGGGCCGCGAATAGCTCTCCCGGCGCAGGGTCGCGACGTCCACGCTGGCATCTCCCAGGCTGAGCGTCGCGGTGCCGAAGCGGTCGTGAGTGAGCAACTCCGCGCCACTCAGGTCGATTTCACGACATAGGGCTTCGGCGTCGATGTCGCCCTGCCCTGCCACCATCAGGTCGACGTCGAGCACGGGTCGCTCGAGAAGTAAATCGCGCACCGGTCCCCCGACCAGATAGAGGCTGACGCCGAGCTTCTCGGAGCTCTCGATCAAGGCGACTACGAGCGGAAGGGCCGCCTCGGGCAGTGCCGCAAACACGTCTTCCCCACGCCACTTCCTCATGAGGAGCGCCTCCGCCCTCCCGAGCCGCGGGGATGATGGCGCTCCACCGTCGACTTGAGCCGGGATCGATTCACGTGGGTGTAGATCTCGGTCGTCGCGAGATCCGCGTGCCCGAGCATGCTCTGGATCGAGCGCAGGTCTGCACCTCCCTCGAGCAGATCCGTCGCGAATGCGTGACGAAGAACGTGGGGCGAGACCTTCTCGCTGGGGACACCCGCACGCAGTGCCAGCTTGCGAATCAGGGCGAAGAAGTTCTGCCGTGTCATCGGGCCGCCGCGACGACTGAGGAAGAGCGCATGCGAAGTATCCGGTCGCTTGCCGAGAAGTGGGGTCCGTGCCTCCTCGAGATACTGCTGCAATGCTTCGAGCGCCCGGCTGCCCACGGGCACGACGCGCTCGTTGCCTCCCTTGCCCACGACCCGCAGTAGCGCGCTGCGTCGATCAACGGCGGAGAGGGGCAGCCCCACGAGCTCGCTCACGCGAAGACCACAGCCGTAGAGGAGCTCGAGCATTGCCCGATCCCTGAGCGCGAGAGGGGAAGCCGCGGCAACCTCGGAGTCGCCCCCGGTCGCGCGGATCAGCGCCGCGGTCTCCTCGGGGTCGAGAACGCGCGGTAGGGCGCGATCGACCTTGGGGCTCACAATGCCCTGGGCGGGATCCCCTTCGAGCAGCCCCTCCGCAGAGATGAAGCGCAGCAGGCGACGCACCGCGACCAGCCCTCGGGCGCGACTGGACGCCCCGAGGCCCTGGCTCTCCATCTGCTCGATGTAGTCGCGAACATGCCGGCGCGTGAGCTGGGAGACCGGCAGCGAGCCCAATGGCGCCGCGAAGCGGGAAAGATCGCGCGCGTAGGCCTCGATCGTATTGCGCGCGAGCCCTCGCTCCAGCCTGGCCTGATTCAAGAACGCATCGACCGCGCTGGAGAGGTCAGCGTCCACGAGCTTCCCCGCCGCCGGTGCTCGCGCCGTCCCCGCGCCCGGCCGCCTCCATGAGGTCCGCCTGCAACTCCACGATCACCTGGGGGTCACTCACCTTCTTGCCGCGCGCATCCTTGAGGTAGAAGGTATCCGTCACCTGGTCGAGAATCGTGGCCGCCTTCGAGATGTAGATATCCAGACCGTGGTGAGCGATGGCATCCGTGAGGTCGTAGAGCAACCCCGTACGATCGTCGGTCGTCACATCGGCAATCGTGTAGAACTCCGACTCCTCGTTCGAAACGATCACCGTCGGTGACTTGCGCGAGGGCAGCTGGGTGCGGCGGCGGAAACCGCCGCGCTGGGAAAGGATCTCCGCAACGTCGCGTTCGCCCTTGATCACGCTCTCGAGCAACTCCCTGAGCTCGCTCCAAGCCAGCTCGCGCTCTTCGCGGCCACCCGTCGGCGTCTTCAATCGATAGATCTCGAGGGCGAAGCCCGACTTCGCCGTATAGACGTGGGAGCCGAGGATGTTGATGCGACAGGCTGTGAACACCCCCGCCACCTTCGAATAGAGACCCTGAACGTCCCGGGTACAGATGATGAATTCGGTGAAGTCCCCGCGCATTTCGCGATTCGCGGTCGACATGACGTTGTCCACGCCATACTCGACCACCACCTCGGCGTGACGCGCGATCTGCCTGGGTGTGTGGGAGATGAAGTATCGTCGCGGCATCGCATCGAAGTACTCACTGATCAAGGTGTCGTCCATTCCGCGAGCGCGCAGCTCACCCCGAGCCCCGTCGCGCCGGACCTCGACCCGGGCCTCGATCAACTCCATTGCCTTCTCGGGATTGTCCGCTCCCACCTCCAACAGCTCGGCCGTGCGTTCGAAGAGTTCACGCAGCAGCTGCCCCTTCCAACTCGTCCAGGCGTCCCGAGACGACGCGCGGACGTCGGCGAACGTCAGCAGATAGAGATTGCGCAGATTCTTGCGATCGCCGCAGACCCGAGCGAAATCGAGGATCAGGCGCGAATCCGAGAGGTCCCGGCGCTGGGCGAGGTGGGACATCAGCAGGTGATACTTCACCAGGAAGATCACCCGTTCCCGGCGCTCGGGCTCGAGTCCCAGACGATCCAGGAACTGCTCCGTGCGCGGAATCCCCTTGTGGGAGTGATCGCCGCCCAGTCCCTTTCCGATGTCGTGAAAGAGGCAGCCGAGGAAGAGCACTCCGGTATCGATCACGCTGTGCATCAACTCGGTGAGATCGGGGACCTGGAACTCGTACTCCTCCTTGCCGAGACGACGCAGCTCTTCGACCAGGAAGATCGAGTGGATGTCCACGGTATACGTGTGATAGATGACGTGCTGCCAGCGGCAGACGATGTGGTCCCACTCCGGGACGTAGGCCGCCATCACCCCTTCTTCGTTCATCGTAACGAGGCTGCGCATCACCCGATTCTCACCGCTCAGGATCGCGAGAAAGGCCGCGCTGCACTCGGGATCCCGCCGATAGGCGTCGTCGATCAGATCGAGATTCTGCCGCACCATGCGCCGCGCCATGCGTGAGAGGGGGACGTCGTACTTCTGGGCGACGCTGAACACCTCGAGCAGCCGCACGGGGTGCTCACGCAGGTCCTGGAAGTGGCGGATCTCGAGGTGATCGCCCACGAGACGGAAGCCATGCTCGACCTCGCGCGCCTCGGGTTCGTCGGCGTTCTTCCTGACCCGGGCGCGGCACTGCTCCATCACGAGGTCGGAGTAGTTCTCGATCGCCCGCACGTGGCGATAGTAGTCGCGCATGAATCCTTCTACCGAGAGCTCGGCTCCGCCGTCGGAGATCGACCCGTAACCCAGGGCCTCGGCAACCTGTTCTTGCAGCTCGAAGCTCATCTGATCGCTGCAGCGGCCGGTGTCGAGATGGAGTTGATTGCGAACGCGCCAGACGAAATCGAGCGCCGCTCGATACTCCCGCATCTCGGCCTCGGTCAGTAGACCGAAGTGAAGGAAGTCCTCCATGTCCCGGGTCATGGGCTGGGCCGCCCGGGCGACCCAGAATGCCGTGTGGTAGTCGCGCAGACCGCCGACTCCCTCCTTCAGATTGGGCTGGAGCAGGAAGGCCGATTCGCCGTAGCGCAGGTAACGCTCGTGGCGTGCGCGGAACTGGGCGTCGACGAACTCCTCGAGGTCGGGCAGGAGCTCTCGCCGGATCGTGTCGCTGAAGCTGTGGAAGAACTCGCCGTCGCCGCACAGGAAGCGCGCCGAAAGCACGGCCGTGCGAACGGTATTGTCCTCCCAGCCGAGGGATACGGTGTCGCCGGCCGTTCGCGTCGCGCATCCGACCGTCAGGCCCGCATCCCACATCCAGTACTGCAGGCGCTCACTGATCGCGGTGACGTAGGGGGTGAGTTCGCCCTCGTAGACGATGAGCAGGTCGACGTCCGAGCAGATCGACATCTCCCGCCGGGCATAGCCCCCCACCGCCACCACACAGAGGCCGCTTTCGAGCTGGCCTCCATCCGCTCGCAGCCCCTCCTCCGCCAGGGCGAAGAGACGGCGCACGACACGGTCGATCAGGTCCGAGTTCTTCTCGATCACCTTCTGACCGCTGGCCGTCTCCCGGTGATAATCCGCGAGGTAATCCCGCACCTCGGCGAGGTACTGCTTGAGGCGCAGGGCGATGCCCTTCTCGGGTTCGGGCCCGCAGGATCGAAGATCGGGAAGATACTCGTCGATGGAGGGGACCGGCTTCACTATCTGTTCTCCATGAACGCCAGACGCGCGCCGTCCTCGCGATATCGCACCAGACCCAGGGCAACCCGCTCTGCGACCATCTCGAGGTAGCGATTACTACGAAGGAGCTTCGCGTCCTGCTTGTTCGTGAGGAAGCCCGTCTCCAGCAGGATCGAGGGCATGCTGGAGAGGAAGAGAACGTAGAAGGGCCCCTTCTTCACTCCATGATCCGTCATGCCACGATACTTCTTCGAAAGCTGGGGAGCCAGCTCGTCGTGAACCGCGCGAGCCAGGCGACCGGAGTGGCGTGAGGCCTCGGAGACCCGCAGCTTGGCGAGGGTGCGCTGGAGTGAGTCGACCTCGCTGCGCGGGACGCCGTTCTCCCGCGCCGCCACGTTGAGGCTGTGGCGCTCATGATTCTTGTCCAGATAGTAGATCTCGATTCCCCGGGTCTTCTTGCGCCGGGATGCGTTGGCATGGACCGAGACGAACAGATCCCCTCTCGATGCCTCGGCGATCACCGTGCGCTCTTCGAGAGAGAGGGTGCGATCGGTATCCCGGGTATAGACGACCCGGAAACCCTCGCGCTCGAGCCGCTTGCCGAGCAGACGGGCCAGCTTCAGGTTGACGTCCTTCTCGCGAATTCCGCCGACGCCGATGGCTCCCGGATCCTTGCCCCCGTGTCCGGGATCGACGATGACCGTCTGGATGCTCCGCAGCGGCATCGAGAGCCGAGACGAGGGAGTGCTGCGTTCCCGTTCCGGCCAGCTTGTGGATTCATTTCCGTCCCGGGTGCCGTAGACGTCGATGACCACACGATCGGGGGAGCGCAGGATCAGCATCCGGTGCCGGGCATAGCGCTGCAGATCGATCACCATGCGCGTCTGCCGCAGGGTATTCTGGCCCAGTCGCACATCTTCGAGCAGACCGTCTCCGATCGGTATGCCTTTGACGTAGTCGCGCCCGACCCAGATGTCCGGGAGGTCGAGGTAGAGGCGCTCGGGCCGGCCGGCGCTCCGGTTCGCAGCCAGACGAATCACCTCGGTATCGACGGGACGGCTGAGCTCGACCACCACGCGCGTATAGTCGGGGTACGACCAGGTACGCACGTCGCGCACATCACCCAGACCGGCGGGGCGCTTCACGCCCAGCAGACCCACGAGCAGCGGCGCAATCGCCAGCACGATCCCGATCCGCCACAAATGCGACCGGCCAACCCATCCGATCACGGTTCGTCCACCTCCCTCAGTCGTTTGCTCAACCTGCCGAGGATCTGCAGCGCCTCCATCGGAGTCGTCTCGTTTGCATCCAGCGCTCGCAGCTCGCCCAGGACCTCATCCTCCTCGCCTGCGCGCCGAGACGGCGCGTCGAGGGCGTCGAGGGGAAAGGCGAGCTGGTCTGCGCCGCCCGCCGCACCCGCCGCCTCCCTGGCCAGGCGAGGAACGCCCTGGGGATCGAGCTCTCCGCCCTCGAGATTCTTGAGGATCTGCCTGGCGCGCGAGATCACCTTGTCGGGCAAACCCGCGAGTCGCGCGACTTGAATTCCATAGGACCGGCTCGCCCCCCCGGTGACGAGACGCCGCAGAAAAACGACCTCCTCGCCCCACTCCTTCGCCTCGAAGTGCCCGTTCTTCACGCGGGACTTGGTGCGCGCCAGATCGGTGAGCTCGTGGTAGTGGGTGGCGAAGAGGGTACGGGCGGAGAGGCCGGGGGTGTCGTGCAGATACTCGACCACGGCCCACGCGATCGAGAGGCCGTCGAAGGTGCTGGTTCCGCGCCCAATCTCGTCCAGGATGATGAGACTGCGACGCGAAGCCCCAGCGAGGATCTCCGCCGTCTCTCGCATCTCGACCATGAACGTCGACTCGCCACGAGACAACCGGTCCGAGGCGCCAACCCGGGTAAAGATGCGATCCACGACGCCGATGCGCGCCGACTCCGCCGGAACGAAGCTCCCCATCTGGGCGAGCAGCACGATCACTGCGACCTGGCGCAGGTAGGTGCTCTTGCCCGACATGTTGGGGCCGGTGAGGAGCAGGATCTGGGTGTCCCCGGCATCGAGGTCCGAGTCGTTGGGGACAAAACCCTCGGAGCCGACCCGGCCCAGCATGGCCTCGACGACCGGATGGCGTCCGGAGCGGATCTCCAGGCGGTCACCATCATCGACGATGGGCCGCACCCAGCCTTCTCGCCGCGCCACCTCGGCCAGGGACGCAAGGGCGTCGAGGTTCGCCACTGAATCCGCGGCTCGGCGCACTCGCGCTGCCTCACGCGCGACCGCGACGCGAACCGACTCGAGGACCTCGCGCTCCATCGCGGCCGCACGCTCGTTGGCGCCCATCACCTCTCCCTGGACCTCGGAGAGCTCCGGAGTCGTGAATCTCTCGACGTTCGCCAGGGTCTGCTTGCGCTCGTAGTCCTCGGGAACCCGGGCGAGTTGGGTCTTCGAGACTTCCAGGGAATAGCCGTGCACCGGGTGGTACTTCACCTTGAGATTCGCGATCCCCGTGCGATCGCGCTCCTTGGCCTCGAGGCCGGCGATCCATTCGCGTCCCTTGGCCGCACCGTCGCGCAGAACGTCGAGCTCCGGGCGGAAACCGGCCCGGATGTAGCCCGTCTCGTTGGCGCCGCGGGATCCTCGCGCCACCGTCGGCGGGTCGTCGATCAACGCCTCACTGAGGAGCTGCGCGAGGTCCTGCGGAAGCTCCGGCAGAGTGATGGCCCTGGGCAGGGATTGGCTGCCCGGAATCCAATCCGTCTCTTCCGAGCCCGGCAGCGATTCGGCCGAGGACGAAGAACACGTCTCGACGAGGGTGTCGCAGACCTTCGGTAGAGCGAGGAGTGAGCTTCGCAGGGCACCGAGATCCCGGGGAGTCGTCGTCGGGCGCACCGCTCGGGTCAGGATGCGCTCGAGATCACGCACCAGACGCAAGGCGTCACGCAGCTTCGCCCGTGGCCGATCGCGCTCGGCGAGATAGGCGACGCCGTCCTGGCGGTCGCGGATCTCCTCGGGGAGCAGGAGGGGGTAGCGCATCCACTGGGCGACCCGTCGTGCGCCGAGAGGGCTCGAGCTCCAGTCGATGGATTCGAGCAGGGTTCCCCGGCGGCCTCGATCCTCGTTGTTCTGGAAAAGCTCCAGATGGGTGCGGGTCGCCTCGTCGAGCAGCATCGTATCGCCCAGGCGGTAGCCGCGCAGGCGCGGAGCGTGGGCGAGCGCGAAGGGCTGGTTGATGCCGAGATACGAGATCAACGCGGCAGCCGCACGAATCTCCGCGCCCGAATCCGCGGGGTCGAATCCCTCGGGCTGGGCCGGCGCGAGATCCGGTTCGAAGCTGGCTCTGTCGACCCGGGTGATCACCGTCTCGGGCATGCGGCTCTCCAGCAGACTCGAAAGCAATTCTGCCACCTCACCGCTGCACAGGAGCTCACGCGGCGCGACCCGCAGCAGCTCGTCCAGGAGCAGCCCGGGAACGCCTTTACCGCCATCAGCGGCGATCGAGGTCGTCCGGAAATCTCCGGTCGACGCCTCGAGGATCGCAAGCCCGCTGGCACCGCCGCCCTCACCTCTCTCCATGCCCAGGGTCACCGCCGCGATCGCGACCTCGCTCGCGGCCTCGAGCCCGCTGGGATCTCCCACGAGCCCCGGTGTCACCACCTCGACCACTTCGCGTTTGACGAGGCGCTTGCCAGCCGCGGCCTTGGGGTCCTCCACCTGCTCACAGATCGCGACCTTGTGTCCCAGCTCGGCGAGACGCTTGATGTGCTGGTCGGCGGCGTGCACGGGGAAACCGCACATCGGCACCGGGTCGACCTTGTCCTTGTCCCGGCTCGTGAGGGTGATGTCGAGCAGGGGCGCGGCGAGCTCCGCATCAGCGAGGAAGAGCTCGTAGAAGTCGCCCATCCGATAGCAGAGGATCGCATCGGGATGTTCGGTCTTGATGGCCCGGTACTGGCGCATCATCGGTGTGTCGCGGGCGGATGACTTCACTCCAGCATCTCTCCCCTGGCTCTTCGGGCCTCGGCCACGCCCGTTGTTGCCGGCCCGGCGCCCTCCTCGAGCACGTCGAGCAGGGCGGCGTACTCCGTCAGCGCCTCGTCGTCCCGATGACTCGCGAGGAGCAGGCGGCCGCGCACGGCACGTGCCGGCAGATTGCCCGGCTCCCGGTCGAGCACGCGCTTCAATTCGGCCAGGGCGAGGTCATGATCGCCCCTCGATTTCAGGTAGCGCACCAGCACCAGAGCCACTCCCGTGTCGCTCGAATTCTTCTCCACCCGCTCGCGCAGGTATTCTTCGTACTCGCGAGCCCTCCCCAAGGAGGCAAAAGCGGCCTCGATCCTCGAATAGACCTCGACTGCCAGATCCGGATCGAGGTCCGGTGCCTTCCGCCAGGCGGTCAGGGCCGCTTTGTCTCGACCCCGCTCCGCCTCCACCTGGCCCAGCACCATGTAAGCACGTGCGCAATTGGCATCCCTGCGGATCGCCATCCTCGCGGCCTTGCGCGCGTCGTCTCCCCGTCCCTCGGAGTGTGCGACCTCGGACGACTCGACCCAGAGCCGAGCCTCTCGCTCGGGATCCTTGCGACGCAGGGCCCGGGCGAGACGCTTCGACATCGAGATCGCCTTGGGATACTCACGGGTCGCGGCGAAGAGATCGGTCAGAGCCGTCAGGGCCAGGGCATTCTTCGATTCGTGTGCCAGCACCTCCTCGTAGCTGGCAATCGCCCGGCTCAGGAAACCACCTCGTTCGAAATCCCGAGCGAGCTCAGTGAGTACGACGACCCGGCGCTCGGACCCCAGATCCCGTCGTAGGAGCAGGTTCTGATGCACGCGAATCGCACGTCCCACCTCCCCGCGGTCCCGATAGAAGCGAGCCAGGGCGAGATAGGCGTCGATCGAGTCGGAGTCCGCCCGGACTGCGTCGCTGAGAAACTCCTCGGCTACCGGGTAGTCGCGATCGAGGAAGGCGAAGAGGGCCGAACGCAGCGCGGCATTGACCTCCCGTTCACGCGCAGCGGGGGTGGCGGGACGCTTCTTGAACCAGCGTCCTGGAAGCCATTGGAAGCCCTTCGCCGCCATCCTTCAGCATTCTCCCATCGCCGGATCCAGTACCGGATCCAGCGTTCGATCAATCCATCGACTCGTCGAACCGCCGGCCCATCCGAGGGCGCCACTCAACCGTTCGAGCTCGGGATCCCGCCGGCGGACTCCAAGGCAGACCCCGCCCCCGGCACGCTGGTGCCACCCAACTGCGTCAGGTCCTCGACCGCCAGGGGGAGGTTGCGTAGCTGATGGACCTCGGTCTCGAGCTCCGTGATGGCCTTGCGGTAGCGCCGCGCAAGGAAGCCGGAGCGCAGCAGAAGAGTCGCGGACACGAGCGCGACGAGCGCCGCGCCGCAGGCGGCGCTCACGAGGAGAACCAGCCAGACCCTGGCGTCCTCGACGACTCCGAGAAGCAGGTCGATGCGGACCGTGCCCCCATTGCGGGTAGCGAAGTTCCAGCCCACGACGAGGCAGAAGACGAACGATCCAAGCGCGATGGTCCTGCGCAGTATTGTCATAGGTTGGCTCGGAGAGCCGGCCCGGCCTGGGGGGAGTTCACGTATGGGTGATTACGCGGAGGCCGATTCCTCCATCTCCTCTGATGATCCGTGACTTCCCGATTGATCCACCATCTCCTTCAGCTCCTTGCCGACCTTGAAGAAGGGGGTTCGCTTGGCGCTGATGTGCACGGGCTCGCCGGTCTTGGGATTCCGACCCTCGCGAGCCTCTCGCATCTTCACTTGAAAGCTGCCGAAACCTCGAATCTCGATTCGATCGCCGTTCTTGAGAGACTCGATCATCGAGTCGAAGATCGTGTTGACCACGACCTCGGTATCCTTCTTCGAGATGTGCGGAGTTCGCTTTGCGACTTCTTCGATCAGTCCACTCTTGGTCATCGGGCTCTCCGGCGATTGTCTGCACGAGATCGGCACCTGGATCGAGGCTCGAACTCATAGATTAGAGAAATCGTCTGGGCGCCGACAAGCGCCGGCGCCCAGACTCCGGTTCCTACTCCTCGCTGGCCTTCTGGGCCATCTTCTCCTTGAGCAGGTCACCCAGCGTGGTCGCCTGACTGGCGGACTGCTGAGCGGCGAGCTCCTTGAGCGCGGCGCGTTCGGCCTTGTCGTTGACGGCGCGGATCGAGAGGGAGATCTTCTGCTCCGCCGGATCCACCTTCACCACCAGCGCCGTGACCGCCTCTCCGGCCTTGAATTGATCGGCAGGGTTCTCGACGCGCTCCTGGGCCAGCTCCGAGCTGTACACGAGGCCGTCGATCCCCTCCTCGAGCTTCACGAAGACACCGAAGTCGGTGACGTTCGTGATCTCGCCGGTGATCTCGCTGCCAATCGTGTACTTGCGCTGGATGTCGTCCCAGGGGTTCGGCTCGAGCTGCTTGATACCCAGGGAGAACTTCTCGTTCTCCTTGTCGATCTTGAGCACGATCGCCTTGACGTCGTCCCCCTTCTCGAAGCGCTCGCTCGGGTGCTTCACCTGCTCGGTCCAGGAGATGTCGGAGATGTGAACGAGGCCGTCGATGCCCTCTTCGAGTCCGACGAAGATCCCGAAGTTGGTGATGTTGCGGACCTGACCCGTCACCTCGGAGCCAACCGGGTATTTCTCCTCGATCACCGTCCAGGGATTCTCCTCGATCTGCTTCATGCCGAGCGAGATCTTGCGATCGCGCTCGTTCACATCCAGCACCAGGGCCTCGACCGTGTCGTTGACGCTCACGATCTTGGACGGATGCTTGATGCGCTTGGTCCAGGACATCTCCGAGACGTGTACCAGACCCTCGATTCCCGGCTCGAGTTCGACGAAGGCGCCATAGTCGGTCAGCGAGACCACCGTGCCCGTGAGGCGCTTGCCGATCGGATAGCGCATGCCGGCATCGATCCACGGATCGGGCTGGATCTGCTTGAGCCCCAGGGAGACACGCTCGGCCTCGGGGTCGAACTTCAGCACCTTCACCTTGATCTCATCGCCGACCTTGAAGAGCTCGCCCGGGTGGTTGATGCGGCCCCAGGACATGTCGGTGATGTGGAGCAGACCGTCGATACCGCCGAGATCGATGAACGCACCGTAATCGGTGAGGTTCTTGATCACGCCATCCACGATCTGGCCCGCGGACAGGGTATCGAGGGTCTCCCGGCGCAGCTTCTTGCGCTCGGTCTCGAGCAGAGCCCGACGGGAGAGAACGATGTTGCCCCGACGCTTGTTGAACTTGATGATCTTGAATTCGATGTTCTGACCGATCAGACCCTCGAGATTCCGGACCGGCCGCAGATCGACCTGGGATCCGGGCAGGAACGCCTTGACCCCGATGTCGACCGAGAGGCCGCCCTTGACCCGGGCGATGATCGTCCCCTCGACCGCGCGATCGTCCTCATAGGCCATGCTGATCTCGTCCCAGACCTTGAGGCGCTCGGCCTTCTCCTTCGAAAGGACAATGCGTCCCTCTTCGTCCTCGGCGTCCTCGACGAGAACGTCGACGGTATCGCCGACCTTTACCATCATACTGCCGTCGTCGTTCATGAACTCCCAGGCCGGGACCAGCCCCTCGGATTTGAATCCGATGTCCACCTGAACGAAGTCGTCGTCGATCGAGAGTACGATGCCGCTCGCAAGCTCCCCTTCCTTGGCGGATTTGGGACCCTGGCTGAAGAGATCAGCGAAGCTGAGCTCGTTATTGGATGATTCCGTCGTTTCACTCATGAATTTTCTGTGTTGCTCCTTGGCGCCTCTCCGTTCCACCGGAGTGGCTTGAATTTCCGGGTTTGAGCCCCCGGGTCGGGCTTGTCATCCGCGCGTGTCGCTTGCGAAACTTCCCTGCCTTCCTCTCGGCCGGCTTCTCATCCGGCTTTCCTTCTCTTGCACCACTCTCTTTCGTCAATCCGAATCGTCGCTTCCCTTTTCGGCCGGCGATTCGATCTGGGAGAGTCTCTCGCGCGACACGACCAGAAATCTTTCCAGTGCTTCGTGATCCCCCGCCTCCAGCGCCCGGACGACCTCCTCGAGGGAGCGACCGAAAGCCTGGAGCGGGGCAGTCAATGCTTTTCGATTGGCGCCGAGGATATCGCCCCACAGCTCGGCGTCACTCCCGGCAATGCGAGTAAAATCGCGAAATCCGCTGCCGGCCATCAGCCCCGCCGCAGGGGGCGCTTCCCCGAGGGAGTGGGCGAAGGCGAAGGCCAGGAGATGGGGAGCGTGGCTCACCCAGGCGGCGTGAACGTCGTGCTCGGAGGGGGTTCGCTCGACCACCTGGGCGCCCAGGGCGCGCCAGAACCCGATCAGCCTCAGGACCGCCGCCGAGTGTCCTTCGTGTGGTGTGGTGATCACGCAACAAGCTCCCTCGAAGAGATCCTCCCGCGCGTGCTCGACGCCCTTCAGGTGACTCCCCGCCATGGGGTGGGAGCCGATGTAGATCACGTTCTCGGGTAGCCGGCCAGGCAACGCCTCGCTGAGTGAGCCCTTCACGCTGCCCACGTCAGTTACGAGGGTGCCGGGGCTGAGCTTCGGTACGACCTGATCGAGGACGCTGGGCATGCTCGACACCGGGGTCGCGAGAACCACGAGATCCGCGCCGACGACAGCCTCGGCGACATCGCCAATCTCGTCGACCATGCCCCGCTCGAGAGCCAGCTCGAGAGGCGCCCGGCGCCGGCCGGCGCCGAAGACGTGGCGAGCAACTCCGCGCTTCCAGGCGGCCGCCGCGAGCGAGCCCCCGAGGAGCCCGAGGCCGAGTACGGCGATTCGCTCGAAGGGCTCGAAGCCCTCAGCGATCTCCTCTCCCGCTTCTCTTCCAGCCCTCACGCTCCCGCCTCCACGAGTCGACGCAGGGCCTCGATGACGCGCTCGTTCTCCTCCGGCAGTCCGACGGTGATGCGCACACAGTCGTCGAGCCCGAACCCACCCATCGGGCGCACGATCACTCCCTCACGGAGAAGCTTCTCGTAGGACCCGGCACCCGTCCGCACGAGGATGAAGTTGGCATCCGTTGCATGGACCTCGTAGCCGAGGGCCGTGAGCCCGCGTTCGAGAGTCTCGATGCCGGCCGCGTTCAGTGCCCGAGTGCGGGTGGCGTGCTCGTCGTCGTCCAGGGCCGCCAGGGCCGCGGCCTCGGCGAGGCGGTTCACGTTGAAGGGATGACGCGCGCGCTCGAGATAGTCGATCAGTTCGACATCCCCGATCCCGTAGCCGATTCGCAGGCCGGCGAGTCCATGGATCTTGGAAAACGTTCGCATCACCAGGGTGCCGGGACGCCTGGCGAGCCAGGCCACCGTGTCCGGGAAGTCTTTGCGCCGGACGAACTCGAAGTAGGCCTCGTCGACGACCAGGATCACCGAGTCGGGAAGCCCCTCGACAAAGCGATCGAACTCGTCCGCTCCGATGCTGGTCCCGGTCGGATTGTTGGGATTGCAGACGAAGACGATCTTGGTCCGCTCGCCAATGGCGTCCTGCATCCCTTCGAGATCGTGACCGAGATCGGCCCTCAGAGGCACGGGGACGGAGATGCCGCCCATCCCCTTCACCAGGATCGGGTACATGGCGAAGGAGGGCCAGGCGTAAACGACCTCATCTCCAGGCGCGAGAAAAGTCTTCACGATGAGCTCGAGAACTTCGTCCCCTCCGCAGCCGAAGACCAGCTGGCTCGTCGCGACACCGAGCTTCTCGGCGAGACGTTCGCGCAGGGCGAAGCAGGCGCCGTCGGGATAACGGTTCACCTCCCCGATCGCACGCGCCAGCGCCTCGACGGCCTTCGGCGACGGGCCGATGGGATTCTCGTTGGAGGCGAGCTTGATCGACCCGGTGATCCCCAGCTCGCGCTCGAGCTCCTCCATCGGTTTGCCGGGCTGGTAGGGCTTCAGATCCAGGATGTGCGGATTCACCAATCGCTCGAGCGCCATCTCAGTCTTCTCCCTCGATGCTGCTCACGATGGGGCTCGGCACCTGCTGGGCCCGGGGATACGAGCCCAGGATCTTGTGCGAATGAGCTGCGCCCGCAGCATCGCGGAGCGCCTTCGCGACCCGGTCGTCCCGCAGATGACCCTCCATGTCGACGAAGAAGAGATACTCCCAGGGCTTGCTCTTGACCGGCCGTGACTGGATCGCCGTCAGGTTCACGTCGTAGCGCGCGAAGCTCTCGAGCAGGCGGTGCAAAGCCCCGGCTTGATTCTTGCGGGCCGTATACACCGCCGAGGTGAGATCGTTGCCGCTCGGCGCCGGGGTCTGGGAGCCGATTACGAGGAAGCGCGTCGTGTTACCGCGCACGTCCTCGATCCCCGCCTCGACCAGCTCGAGGTCGTACGCGTCGGCCGCGATCTCGCTGCCGATCGCCGCGAGAGAGGGATCCTCCGCGGCCATCTGGGCCGCCGCCGTCGTGCTGGTCGTCTCGACGATCTCGACGTCGGGCAGGCGACGCTGGAGCCATGCGCGGCACTGAGCGAGGGGCTGGGGGTGCGACGCGACCCGTTCGATGCCCTCGACCCCGCCGCCCCGGCGCAGCAGGTTCTGGGAGATCTCGAGCATCAGCTCGCCGCAGATCGTGACGTCGGAGTCGACCAGGTTGTCGTAGCACTCGGTCACCGCACCCTCGGTCGAGTTCTCGACCGGAACGACACCGAAGTGCGTCTCCCTTCTTTCGGTGCGCAGGAAGACCTCGCTCAGGGTCGCTACGGGCAGAAGCTCCACCTGGGTGCCGAATTGCCGGATCGCGGCCTGATGGCTGAAGGTTCCCTCGGGCCCGAGGTAGGCGACGCCCACCATCTTCTCGAGAGAGCGGGTCGCCGAGATGATCTCGCGAAAAACGTGCACCAGACCCGGATTGGGAAAAGGCCCGGGATTGAGTTCGATCAGGGCTGCGACGAGGTCGCGCTCGCGACTCGCGACGTAGATCGGTCCGCGCTCGCCACCGCTCTTGAGCCGCCCGACGTCCTCGACCAGGCTGGCGCGCTCGTTCAGGCGAGCGAGAATCTCGCGATCGACCTCGTCGATGCGATCGCGCAGCTCACCGAGCTCCGCCTCGAATCTCGCCACCGGATCGCCCGGGCGAGGGGCGCCGGACGCACCCCCTCCACGATCTTCCGGGCTCTTCGAAATACGGGATTCGTCCCGATTCTCATTGCGGGAGTTCGACACCTTGCCTGAGTTCACCTCTCACGCTCTCGTCTGATGCCGCTGATCACGAGCAATCAGCCACCCAGTCCCGACCGAGCTGCTCGACGGTGGATTTGAGCCGATTCGTACGAGGGTCCATCCATGGAGTCGCTCCACGGAATCATTCGCTGGAATCGGGCCAGCTGAGCAATCGGTGCGGTCTGGAGATCGGCGCCTCACGAACGATCCCCGGATCCGGCTCATCCGCCGCCGATCCGATCCTCGTTCGAGTTCCGCTAACCCCCCGAAAACGCTGGCGCAATATATCCGAAGGCACATACCTCGCAAAGGGGAAAAGCCGAATTTTCGACGTACGATCGAGGGTTTATGCGAATCAGACGCTCTTTGGCCGCGGAAAGCGCCTGCGGTCGCCCCAGCGGCGCTGATCTGGGGAGTATCAGGGCCTCCTCTGCGGGGAACGAGCCCCAGGATTCCCCGCTCGGTGATTCGTGGACCGTTGATTGGGTCGGACGCACTACCGACGGCTCGAGGGCCTCCGAGGCTGCTCCCGATCGGCCAGATTGCCTGCTGGAGCCGGGGACCCATTCCTCGGTCCACCTTCGTCTGGGCGAAGTCGAATCGCGTATGAGGCGGGCGGAAGGCATCGCTCGGAAATCCGGCCCACTCGGGGCGAGCCCTGCCCCGCGTTCGTTTGCCGCCCGCGTCAGCGGCTGTCATTCTTCTCGCCATGACACGTGTGGTGGGACTCTCGGGCGGGATCGGATCGGGCAAGAGCAGTGTACTGGCAATGCTGGTCGAGCTGGGGGCGACTCCCATCGATGCGGACGCGATCGTCCATGAGATGCAAGCACCCGGGACGCCCATGCTGACCGAAATCGCCGAGGCCTTCGGCGACGAGGTGATCCGCGAAGACGGAAGCCTGGACCGCGAGGCGGTCGGCGCAATCGTGTTTCGCGACGAAGAAGCCCGAGCGCGGCTCGGCAACATCGTCCATCCGCCCGTGATCGCGGAGATGGGAAGACGAGCGAAGCAAGCTGTCCTACGGGGAGATCCGCTGGTGGTTCTCGACATTCCCCTGCTCTTCGAGGGCGCAAAGCACGGCAGCGGATCGGCAGCCGTGATGAATTACGACGCGACGATCCTGGTCTGGGTTCCCGAGAGCGTGCAGGTCGAGCGGACGGTCGCGCGCGATGGCTGCGAGGAAGCCGAAGCGCGGCGGCGCATCGCCGCCCAGATGCCGATCGACGAGAAGCGGGAGCTTGCCGACACCGTCATCGACAACTCCGGAGACCTCGATTCGACCCGAAAGCAGGTCCGGGAGATCTTTACCCAGCTCACCGAATCCGAGCCGCGAGCCGATTAGCCGACTCGAAAGATCGTCGGACGAAGGTCCGCCCGGCTCAGCACTCGAGCGAGCGGCGCCTCGCCGCCTTCACTCTTCGCGAGCTTCGTCCTCGGCCCGGCGAACCTCCTGCACGAAGGCACGCATCAGATCGGGATCCTTGCGATGTCCCGCCCCCTCGACCCCGGTCGCCACATCGACGCCCCACGGCGGGATATCCCCGACCTGCTGCAGAGCCTGGCCCACGTTCTCGGGATTGAGTCCCCCGGCGAGGATCACGTCGTAGCCGAGGGAGATGATCTCGCTCGCCTCACTCCAATCCCAGACCCGCCCCTGGCCGCCTCCTTCGCTCGGGTGGTCGAGCAGGATCAGGGCTCCCGGATAGGCCTCGACGGCCTCGATGTCGGCACCCCGTACGGCCTTGATGACCGGCAGGTCCACCGTCTCGACGTCCTCCTCGCTCTCTTCCCCGTGGAACTGCACGCGCTCGAACTCGACCCGGCGCAGCACGTGCTCGACGTCGTCCCAGCTCGGGTCCTGGAAGAGCGCGACCCGCTCGACCGGCAACTCGGCCAACGCCGCGCAGATCTTCTCGGCGACCCGGATATCGACGCAACGGGGGGAGCCGGGGACAAAGTTGATGCCGACCAGATCGGCGCCCGCGTCGACGGCGGCAAGAGCATCCTCGACGTTTCCCACTCCACAGATCTTGATTCGAACAGCCCCGCTCACTGGGATCTCCCCCTTTCCATCTTCCGATCGACCCGACGTCCGATCTCATGACCGTGTCGATGATCTCGTTGCGGCTCGAAGACGACACTCATCTACGAGACTCCTGCTCTCCGAGGCGCAATCCTCTCAATGCCGCACCGAGATCGGCTTGGCGCATCAAAGACTCGCCCACCAGAAATGCCTGCGCACCCGCACCCTGCAAGCGCTCGATATCGGCGTGCTCGGCGATCCCGCTCTCGGCCACGAGCACGAGCCCGGTCTTCTCGACGACTCCGAGGCGGTCTTCGATGCGCCGCGCCAGCCGCTCGGTAACCGCGAGATCGGTGACGAAGGTCTCGAGGTTGCGGTTGTTGACTCCGATCAGATCGGCACCGATCTCGAGGGCCGTGTCGAGCTGTGCCTCGTCGTGAACCTCGACCAGCGCGTCGAGGCCGAGCGCCAGGGCGTACTCGAGCAGGCTCGCGAGCTCGTCCGGAGAGAGAGCGGCGGCGATCAGCAGAACGGCATCGGCCCCGTGAACCCGGGCCTCATCGATCTGGTAGGAATCGACGGTGAAGTCCTTGCGCAGGAGGGGCTGGGGGACCTCGGCGCGAATCTTCGAGAGGAATTCGAGATGGCCTCCGAAGTAGTGCTCGTCCGTCAGGACCGAGATGGCGGCAGCGGCGTTGGCCGCGTATTCCCGTGCGCAGACTACCGGGTCGAAGTCGGCGCGAATCTCGCCCTTGCTGGGAGAGCGACGCTTCACCTCGGCGATGACGGCCGGGGGCTCGGACGTGAGCAGCGCGGCGCGGAAGCCCCGGGTCGGGTCGAGGGACCCGACCGCTCGCTCCGCCATCGCCTCGGGGGCGACCTTACGCTTCGCGGCTGCGACCTCCCCGCGTTTTCGCTCCAGGATCTCAGCGAGAATCGTCAACTCCGCGCCCTCGTCGGGGTCCCAGCCGGGGTGCATTCCTGAGCCCTCGCCTGGGTAGCCCGGACGAGCGCGGCGAGCTTCGCTTCGGCGGCCCCCGAATCGATGCTCTCGCGCGCCCGCTCGATCCCCTCCGCGTGGGACTCGGCCACCCCGACCACCCAGAGCGCAGCTCCAGCATTGAGCAGGACGATGTCCCGTCGTGGACCCTCTTCTCCCGCGAGGATCTCCCGGAGGATCTTCGCGTTGGTGTCGGGATCGGCGCCGCGCAGGTCACTCGATCCGGCCCGGGCGATCCCCAGCTCTTCGGGCTCGATCTCGAAGCTGCGGGGCTCGCCGTCCCCGACCATGCAGGCCCGGCTCGGCCCGGTCGTCGTGATCTCATCCATGCCGTCACACCCGTGGACCACCAGCGCGCGGCGCGCCCCCAGTCCCTCGAGCGCCCGGGCCAGGGGATCGACCAGCGCGCTGGTGTAGACGCCGACGATCTGGTGGGGAGCGCCGGCCGGGTTCAGCAGCGGACCCAGGCAGTTCATCAACGTGCGGATTCCCAGCTCCTGACGCACGGGAGCAACGAAACGGAAGGCGGGGTGGGCCGTGCGGGCGAAGAACATTCCGATCCCGACCTCGTCGAGCACGGCCCCGCAGGCCTCGATCGGAAGCCCGATCTCGACGCCGAGGGCTTCGAGGACATCGAAGCTGCCGCTACGGCTCGTCGCCGCTCGGTTGCCGTGCTTGGCCACCCGGGCCCCGGCCCCCGCCACGACGAAGGCCGAGGTCGTCGAGATATTGAACGTGTCGAGGCCGCTGCCTCCGGTGCCGCAGGTGTCGATCGTATTGGGATCGCTGCAGGGAATCGTCGAGGCACGGGCGCGCAGGGCCCGAGCCGCCGCCACGATTTCGCCAACGCTCTCCCCCTTGGCTCGCAGGGCGACGAGCAGCCCCGCGATCTGCACCGGCCGGGCCTCGCCGTCCATCATCTCGCCGAAGGCCGCCTCGAGCAGCGCCGGCTCCACATCCCGGCCGCTGAGCGCAGCCTCGGTCGCCTCCCGGATCTTCATTGCGGTCCTGCCGTCCACTGCGGCCCCATCTTCA
>CBDUYG010000007.1:0-22129 GCA_965371385.1 uncultured Myxococcales bacterium
GACCTGGGCGGTGGGCTCGCTTCTCACGATGTTCGCGCTCGTGCTGGTGCTCGGCCCCGTGGTCTTCATTGTGAGCGTGGGAGTCAGCTTTTTCGGTCGGGCTGCCCACGACCTGGGTGACCTCTTCCCCGCCGAGATGCCGGGTTTCACGCGTTTCGCCCTGCTCTGCATTCCTCTGCTCGTTCCCCTGATGCTGGGAGAGGGGATCGCCGGTCTCATGCTGGTGTTGTTCGCGATCGGAATGATCTACGGCAGCTCGCGCCATCGCATGGCCCTGGCTCTCTCCGCCACACTCTTCGTTCTCGGGCTCTTCCCGGTCAGCCAGCTTGCCTCGACGGTGCTGCGGGCCCTCGACGCCGATCCCATGGCCGCAGCTGCGCTCGCGGTCGCACAGGGCACCGGGACCCGTCCCGAGCTCGAGCGACTGGAGGCATCCGCCGAAAGCGACTTCGTGGCTGCCCACGCCCTGGCGGTCCACGCCCGGCGCAGCGGTGACATGGAAGGCGCCACTCGGCTCTACGCCGAGCTTCATGCGGCCTACCCGCGTGAGGCCGTGGTGCTGGCCAACTTTGCGAACCTCGAGTTTCGCATGGGGGACAACGAGGCGGCGGCGGACCTCTACGAGCGCTCGGCCGGCCTGCTCGACTCGGCGCTGATCATGTTCAACCTCTCCCAGGCCTATGCGCGCATGTTTCGAATCGAGGAGTTCGAAGCGGCGATGCGCACGGCCCAGGCCATAGACGGCTCGATCGTGGCGGATCTATCGCGCATCGGGGACGCAAACTTCGTCGCCGACATCCCCTTCCCGATGGGTCAGCTGCGCTCGCGTTTCCTCGAGACCGCCCGGCACGTTGCTGCGCCGACGGATGGTATCGAGATCCTGCTGCCGGGATGGTTGGGGAGCCGCTGGCTCCACATTGCCGCGGCCTTCGCGCTGGTGGCCATGATTTCGGTCGTCCTCTCGGGGCGCTTCGAGCAGGCGAGTGTGTGCTCGCGCTGCGGGAAACGCATCTGCGCTCGCTGTGACGACACGGTCTGGAACAACGAGACCTGCGATGGCTGCCACCATCTCTTTCATCGTCCCGAGACCACCGACCCGGTAATGCGGATGGCGCGGCTGCAGGAGCTGCAGAAGCGCGAACGGCTGCGCGAACGCATTGCGGCTCTCTCGGCAATCCTGATTCCCGGGTCGGGAGGGCTGCTGGCGCGGAGGCCCGACCTTGGCTTCATCGGAATACTCTTCTTCGGCTCGGCCTGCGCGCTCTTCGTCTTTCGCGACGGTGTCGTGGCCGATCCCCTCACCGTGGGGAGCACCGGTTCGATCGTTTTCGTCGTCGTCGGCTGCTTCGCGGCCATCGGGTACGTCGCGGTGGTCGCGCTCGGCCTCCTGATTCGGAGGAGCTTCTAACCGTGGCGGTCGCTCTACATGGAAATCTCAAGGACTTCGGCATCGCCGAGGTCTTTCAGCTGATCGGTCAGCAGCGCAAGACCGGGCTGCTCGAGCTCAAGGGGCCCAATGGCCAGGGGGTCGGCCTCAGCTTCGATGAAGGGGCCGTCGTGAGCGCCTCTCCGGTCGCGCGCCGGGAGTACGAGGTGCTGGGGCAGAGGCTGGTGCGCTGCGGTCTGATGACCCAGGAGGTGCTGGTCTCGCTGCTGAACGAGAGCGAGGCTTCCGCTCGCTCACTGCCGGCGCTGATCCTGGCCCAGAAGCTCGTGAGCCCGCGAGATCTCGAGGAGATCAGCGTTCTGCTCACGGGCGAGACGATCTTCGAGGTACTGCGCTGGACCAGCGGATCGTTCCACTTCTCCGCCCAGCGCGTGGTGCACGATCGGCCAGCGGACAAGCTGCTGGCCGCCGAACAGATCCTGATGGACGGCCTTCGCATGGTCGATGAGTGGCAGACCTTTTGTCAGCGCATTCCGCCGGAGGAGACCGTATTCGATCGCTGTGGCAGCCTCGACTCGTTCCGCCAGCGCAACCAGCGCGAGCTGCGCGGTCTGCCCCAGCAGGTGGACAAGATCTTCCAGCTCGTCGATGGCCGCCTGACGCTTCGCCGGGTGATCGATCTCTCCCGTCTGGGGGTGTTTGAGGCGACTCGTGCGATCGTGGAGCTCACGGACGCAGGTTTGATTGCTCCGGCGAAGACCGCGAAGAGCCGGCCGGCCGGAGGCGCTGCGGCCGGCACCCGCTCGTTCGGCCAGACTGCGAGCAGGGTCGCCGTCGCGACCCTGCCCCTGGTGTTCGTTGCTGCGATGATCGGCTTCATGAACCATAACGCCGGGATGCGGGAAGGAGGAGGCGAAGTCTTCCCGATCGAGCGGCCCGCCCTCGCGCAGGTCCAGGCCAACTTCGAGAAGCGCCGCTTGCGCCACGCCATCGAGGCAAACCGCTTCCTCGTGGGAGATTGGCCGAGGGGCCTCGATGCCGCCGATGCAACAGGGCTGCTCGGGCGTGATTCGTTGGCGCCCGGATCGAGCGCTCCCTACTATTACGCCATTCGCGAGAACGAGATCATTCTCCTCACCCCCGAGCACTGACCGGGCAGGCGGCGCTGGCCGAGCGCACGATGGCCCTCCCGGTCTCTTTCAGCGGGAGCCACGCCTGGCCACCAATCCACCTCAAAAAAAAGAAGAAAGTCTCGTCTTCGACGACAACATGGCGGCCTCTGGGCTCTACGGCCAGGGCGAGCGCCATTTGCGACTCATCGCCGATCACTACGGCATCAGCGCTCATGCGCGGGGTAATCGCGTGCGACTCTCGGGCGCGCAGCCCGGCGTCGACCAGGCCCGGCGGGTGCTCGAGGAGCTCTACGGACTGGTGAAGGGAGGCCAGGAGCTGCGTCCCGGCGACGTGCGGGAGGCGATGCGCATGATCGCCCAGGATTCCGATACCGACCTCGCCAAGGTCACCAAGGACGT
Source organism: uncultured Myxococcales bacterium (assembly GCA_965371385.1). Taxonomy (GTDB): domain Bacteria; phylum Myxococcota_A; class UBA9160; order UBA9160; family UBA4427; genus CBDUYG01. The sequence goes on from CBDUYG010000007.1 coordinate 2,920, forward strand.
GCTCGACTCGGTGGGATCGCGTCATCGGATCCGCGCCAAGAACTTCTCCCAGCAGCGCTACGTCGAGCTGATCCGCGAGAACGACTGCGTCTTTGCCACGGGCCCGGCGGGAACCGGCAAGACCTACCTCGCGATGGCGATGGCGATCTCGGCTCTCAATCGCCAGGAGGTCACGCGCGTGATTCTGACCCGCCCGGCCGTCGAGGCGGGAGAGAAGCTCGGCTTCCTTCCCGGCGACCTGGCCGAGAAGGTGAACCCCTACCTGCGTCCGCTCTATGACGCGCTCCACGACATGATGAACTACGACAAGGCCATGCGCCTGATGGAGCGTGGCGTGATCGAGGTCGCGCCCCTCGCCTTCATGCGAGGTCGCACGCTGAACGACGCTTTCGTGATCCTCGACGAGGCCCAGAACACCACCCCGGAGCAGATGAAGATGTTGCTCACCCGGTTGGGGTTCAACTCGGTCGCGGTCGTGACGGGAGACATCACGCAATCCGACCTCGGCTCCGAGCAGCGCAGTGGACTCTCCGAGGCTCTCGACATCCTGCGAGACGTGAAGGGGATCGGCTTCATGGAGTTCACCGAGGAGGACATCGTACGTCATCCCCTGGTCCAGTCGATCATCCGCGCCTACGATCGGGCCTCGGTCCGCGGCAAGAAGAACCCCTCCCCCCCGAAACGCGAGAAGTCCAGAGCGACCGAGGCTGATGGCGACGAATGACCGTACGCATTTCGGGTCCCCCGGATCGAGTGGCCGCCGCCCGTCTCGATATCCCACTGCTCGAGACCCGCGCGTGCCGCATACTCTCACGGCTCGGGCATAGTCGATCGGAGCTCTCGGTGGCCCTCGTGGGCGATCGTGAAATCGCCGAGCTCAATCACCAATACCGCGACGAGAAGTCCGCGACCGACGTCCTCTCGTTCTCCCTCGTGGAGGGGGATCACGCAGATCATCGCGGAGGGCTGCTGGGCGATGTGGTGATCTCGCTCGAGACCGCCCGGCGTCAGGCGCGAGAGCGACACCGCGGCCTCGATGAGGAGCTCGCGCGGCTTCTGATCCATGGGGTGTTGCACCTCCTGGGCCACGACCACGAGGAAGAGGCAGAGTGGCGGGTGATGCGGGCGGAGGAGCGGCGGCTGTGGGCGAGCATCCGTCCGTGATCGCGGGCGCGTCCGGAATCAGCGCATCGCCGCCGACTCAGCGACGGCGGATCGCGCTCTTCGTCGGCTTCGGGGCCTCGATCCTCCTGGCCTTTCCGCAGCCGGTCGCCGGCTCCGTGCTCAACCTGGGAATCATTGCGGCGCCCCTTGCAGCCGCCTTCTTCATCCTGGCCCTCGACGGCCTCACCCCCCGCAAGGCCGCGAAGCAGGCTTTCTTCGGGAGCCTGGCGGCCCACTTCGTCTTCTTTCACTGGTTCTACGTCGTGACCGTGAGCTACGGCCATGCGCCCCCGATTCTGGGCGCCCTCTCTCCCCTGGCTCCGGGCCTCTACATCGGTCTGGCCTTTGCGCTCTTCGGCGCCGTCTGGGCTCGACTCCGCCAAAGCGGGCTCGGGTCTCCCCTGGCGGCGGCTCTGCTCTGGACGGCCCTCGAACACCTGCGTCATTTCCTCTTTGGCGGCTTTCCGTGGGCGACTCTCGGCTACTCCCAGTACCTCAATCCGGGCCTGATGGGGCTGGCGCCCTGGACGGGGGTCCACGGTCTCGCATTCGCGGTCGCGCTCTGGGGCGCCGCCCTGGCGCAGTGGTGGCGGGAGGGAGCCGCGCGTCCATCGAGGCCGGTGGTGGTGGCTCTCGGCGCGGTGGGCCTGCTGCACCTGCCAGGGCTCTTCGCCTTCCCCCCCGACGACTTCGACGAGTCGCTGAAGGTCGCGGCAATCCAGGGGAATATTGATCAGGGGCAGAAGTGGCGGCCCGATCTGGCGGAGGAGATTCTCGACATCTACATCGATCTCTCGCGACGGGCGATCGGAGAGGGAAGCCGGGTGATCGTCTGGCCCGAGACGGCGGTGCCCGGCTTTCTCGAGCTTCAGCGCGAGGTCAGTGTTCCCGTCTCCGCTCTGGCCCGCGACAACTCCGTCTCTCTCGTCGTCGGAGCGACGGGAATGGAGTTGGATGACGGAGGGAGAGAGATTCGTCATGTTTTCGACAGCGCCTTTCTGATCGGGCCCGAGGGAGAGGCGGTCGCCCGGTACGACAAGACCCACCGGGTGCCCTTCGGGGAGTACGTGCCCTTGCGAGGCCTGATCGGCTGGTTCTTCCAGGCCATCGCGACGGGGCTGTCGGGCAGCGACATCCAGCCGGGAACGGAGCCGCAGAGTCACTTACTCCCCGTCTCAGCCATCTCCGGAAGTACCCTCGGCAAGCCTGGCGGAAGCCCTGAGAGCGTGATGATCGGCGCTCCGATCTGCTATGAACTGCTCTTTCCGGATCTGGTGCGGCGCTTCACGAGGGGTGGAGCCCGTGTACTTTTCGCCATTACGAATGATGCCTGGTACGGCCGGACGGGGGCCCCATATCAATTTCTCGCGATGACGGTGCTACGCGCAGCGGAGAGTCGTCTTTGGGTGGTGCGCGCGGCAAACTCCGGAGTCTCGGCCATCATCGATCCCATGGGCCGGATCCGGCTGCAGAGTGAGATCTTCGTTCGCGACGTTCTGACTCATGATGTGCCGCTCGCGCCTTCCGACCGACGCGAGACCTTCTACGTGCGAGCAGGAGATTGGTTCGCGTACGCGTGCTGGGTCGGGGTTGGCTTGCTGCTGATTCGGAGCGTCGGTCGCGAGCGTGAGCGGGAGGATGACCCCGGCGGGTTCGGCAAGTGAGCAGCGCTCGAAGAATGAGGAATAGAGGAAATCAAGATGACCGAGGCGCAGACCAACTTCGATTCAGGCGAGCTCAACGAGCGCCTGCGCCGCCTGCGAAACCGCTTCGGCGAGTTCCGGGGGCGTCTTTGACCTCGAGGGCCTGAATACCCGCCACGAGGAGCTCGAGACCACGATGGCCCTGCCGGAGTTCTGGGAGGACCGGGAGAAGGCCGAAGCGGTAAGCCGGGAGAAGAGCGCTCTCGAGCAGGAGCTCCGCTTCTACGAGGAAATCTCGACCTCACTCGAGGACGCCGGGGTGCTCCTCGAGCTGGCGGAGGAGGCGGATGACGCCGAGACGCGGAGCGAGGTCGTGGCGAAGTTCGCCGTCGTCTCGAACTCCCTCGATGAAGCCGAGCTGCGCCAGCTCCTGGGCGGCGAGAATGATCGCAACGATGCGATCCTGTCGATCAACTCCGGCGCGGGGGGAACCGACGCCTGCGACTGGGCCGAGATGCTGATGCGGATGTACCTGCGCTGGGCCGAACGCAAGGGCTTCAAGAGCGAGATTCTCGATCTGCAGTACGCCGACGAGGCTGGGGTCCGCAGCGTCACCATCGGGATCTCGGGTGACTATGCCTACGGCTACCTCAACTCCGAGCAGGGAGTGCATCGCCTGGTCCGGATCTCGCCCTTCGACTCCCAGGCGCGCCGCCACACCGCTTTTGCGAGCGTGACCGCCGTCCCCGAAATCGACGATGATATCGAGGTCGAGATCGAGGATTCCGACCTTCGGGTCGACACCTATCGCTCGAGCGGCGCCGGGGGGCAGCACGTCAACAAGACGGATTCGGCAGTTCGCATCACCCATATGCCGAGCGGCATCGTGGTGCAGTGCCAGAACGAGCGCTCCCAGCACAAGAACCGCTCCACCGCGATGAAGGTACTGCGTGCCCATCTCTACGAGCGTGAGCGCCTGGAGCAGAAGGCAAAGCTCGAAGAGCTGACGGGTGAGAAGCGCGAGATCGGATTCGGAAACCAGATTCGTTCCTACACCCTTCACCCCCAGCAGCGGGTCAAGGACCACCGCAGCGATCTCGAAGTGGGAAACGTCACGGCCGTGCTCGACGGCGATCTCGACAAGCTGATCCGCGCGACCCTGCTTCATCAGTCGGGCGCGGCCCGGACGGCGAGTGGATGAGGGCCGGGCACGGGAGGGGGATCGAGGTGGTGGCGGGGAACTGGACGGGTGAGGTGGGGTCCAACGCGGATGGAGACGGGATTGATTTCCGGCGCCCGGGGTGCGCTGCCGGGTCGGGCCGCGGTCCAGGCAGAGGGCTGAGGAAGAGCGAGCCTCGAGACGGGGCGCAGCGGGCTCGATCGGAGCTGGGGGGGGGATCCGGGTGAGTGAGTACGAGCGCGAAGCGCGCGCCGAGCGCCTGCAGGCTCTACGAGAGTCGGGTGTGGACCCCTACCCGCCGCGGGTGGGTCCGCGTCAGGCGATCGCCGACGTCGCGGCCGAGTGGGGTGATTCGAACGCAGAAGAGCTCGAAGCCGAGGCCCCCGAGACGGCGATCTGTGGTCGCGTCATGGCGCTGCGATCCTTCGGCAAGCTGATCTTCCTGCGTCTCCTCGAGGACGGGACCACCCTGCAGGTGAGCGCCAGGAAGCAGGAGCTTCCCCCGGAGACCTTTTCATTCGTGAAGAAGCTCGATGTCGGGGATTTCGTCCGGGTCGAGGGCGTCGTCTGGCGCACCAAGACCGATGAACTCACCCTCGATCTGCGCGACGTCCAGATGCTCAGCAAGGCCCTGCGGCCCTTGCCCGAGAAGTGGCACGGGCTGACCGATGTCGAGACTCGCTTCCGCCACCGCCACCTGGATCTGCTGGTCAATCCCGAAGCGCGCCGGACCGCCATGATCCGCAGCCGGATGGTCACGGCGATGCGAAGTCATCTCGACGAGCGGGGCTTCCTCGAGGTCGAGACCCCGATCCTGCAGCCGATCTACGGCGGCGCCGCAGCGCGTCCCTTCACCACCCACCACAACACCTACGACCAGAGCCTCTACCTTCGCATCTCGGACGAGCTCTACCTCAAGCGCCTCGTCATCGGTGGGTTCGATCGGGTCTACGAGTTCGGTCGCAACTTCCGCAACGAAGGGGTTTCGCGCAAGCACAATCCCGAGTTCACGGCGATGGAGTGCTACCAGGCCTACGCGGATTACAACGACATGATGGCGCTGGTGGAGTCGATGCTGCGCGAAGTGGTGGAGAAGCTCCACGGCAGGACTACCATCGAATATCAAGGTCATGAGATCGACTTCGGCCGTCCCTGGACCCGCATCAAGATGCGGGATGCAATCCGGGAGCGAACTGGGGTCGACATCCTGGAGTCCGCGGGTCTGGAGGCTCTGCGCAAGGCGATCGGCGCTGCGGGGCATCCCGTCGGAGATGCAGCGACCTGGGGAGCTCTGGTGGACGATATCTTCAGTGAGCACGTGGAGCCGCATCTCGTTCAGCCGACCTTCATCACGGAGTATCCCGTCGAGCTCTCTCCCCTGGCGAAGCGCTTGCCGACGGATGACCGGCTGGTCGAGCGCTTCGAGGGCTTCGTGGCGGGCTTCGAGATCGCCAACGCGTTCAGCGAGCTCAACGATCCGATCGATCAGCGCGAGCGCTTCGAGGCTCATGGCCGTGCGGCCGAGGACGGCGACGAGGAGGCGCATCCGATGGATGAGGAGTATCTCGTCGCTCTCGAGCAGGGGCTGCCGCCGACGGGCGGGTTGGGAATGGGCATCGATCGCATTGCAATGGTGATGGCCGACGCGCCGAATCTACGCGAGGTGCTCTTGTTCCCCCACCTCCGGCCGGAGCCCAGCTAGGAATGCAGCTTGCCCTTGCAGAGGGGATAGGCGCGGCCCTTGCCAATCTCGGAGCCTCGGCGGCCCTGGCATTCATCGTGGCCCTGGCCGCGGGGATCGCCGTCCTCGCCGTTCTCTATATTGGATCGGCCGTGGTGGTGCTCGAGCGCTTCGCCCGGGTGGCACGCCGGCCTTTCTGGATCGTCGTCTTTGCCCTCGGCATTGGGCTGATTGCCGCATTGACGATCCAGCGCTCCAGTCACCCCGAGTTGAGTGCCCAGACGGGGCAGATCTGGTGGCAGAGCTTCCTCGAGATCGCCGTGTCCTGCGCGCTTGGAAGCGCGATCGCCACCTCGGCGAGCCTCTTCCTGTTGCGCCGGGTCGATCCCACGCGTCTCGCCAATGGCGTCGTCCTCGTCCTGGGGCTGGGCGTGTTCCTCTTGCTGGGCACCTTCGTTCCGCTTCTCTGGCTCCTCGGCATCCTGGCCGGGATGGCTGGAGCCGCCTTCTGGGGTACCCGAAGCCGTCGAGCGAAGAACGAGGGAAGCGAAGCGGGGCGGGACGCAGGTTTGTCGCGACATCCTCTCGTCCATCTGTTCGTTGGATCCAGCCTCGGCGCTCTGCTGGCTCGCATCGCGCCGGAGGCCGAAATGGAGGCGGTCGCGTCCGGCGGTCTGGGCCTCGTGGGGCTCTTCTTCGGCTTCGTCCTGCTCGGCCTGCTGCCCCTCGCCATGGCGGGGCTGCTCGAGATGCGCCGCTCGGTCGAATGGTTCATCGCGATTCGATATCTGGTGGCCAAGCGGCGGCAGGTCTTCATCTCGGCCATCAGTGCGATCTGCGTTGGCGGCATCGCGGCTGGGGTCTGGCTCATCATCGTGGTGCTCTCGGTGATGAACGGCTTCGAGCGCACCTGGCGGGACGAGATCCTGGGCAACCGGGCACACTTCACGGTTCACAGCGGGCTCGGACCGATGGAGGACTACGAGGCGGTCGTCGAGCGGATTCGCGCGGTCGACGGTGTCATCGGAGCGTCCCCCTATCTCGATGCCGAGGGCATGGTGCGGGGCGAGGGCGGACGGATCTCGAGCGTCCGGGTACGCGGAATCGATCCGCGCACGGTCGGAGACGTCACCGACCTGCGCGACGACCTGATTCGGGGCTCCCTCGAGGGATTGGCTCCCGCTCCGGTCGCACCCGCCGGCGCCGAGGAAGGAGCGGCGGGGGAGGGAGCGGCAGGAGGCGCTCTGCCGGGCATTGTCGTGGGTAACCAGCTCGCGCTCTCCACCGGCGTCGAAGTCGGCGATCCCATCCTGCTCATCTCTCCTTTCGGGGGTCCCCAGACCCCCCTCGGGCCGGCACCTCGGCTGAAGAAATTCGAGGTCGTGGGAATCTTCCAGTCGAGCTTCTTCCAATACGACGAGGTCTATACCTATACGAGCATCGCCGCCGCCCAGGACTTCCGGCGGGCGGCGAACGTCGTCGACGGCGTCGAAGCCCGCACCACCGACTTCTATCGCTCTCGCCGCGTGGGGGCCGCAGTCCGTTCCGAGCTCGGCTATCCCTATTACACGCGCGACTGGAAGGACTTCTTTCCCGCCTTCTTCCAGGCCCTGAAGAGCGAGCGCATCATGATGTTCCTGCTGCTCACCATGATCATGGTCGTGGCCGCGTTCCTGATCGTCGCGACCCTGATCATGATGATCATGGAGAAGTCGAGCGATATCGCGATCCTGAAGGCGATGGGGGCCGAGGATTCGACGATCGAGAGGATCTTTGCGATCGAAGGTACGCTGATCGGCCTGGCGGGTACACTAATCGGTGTTGTGGCGGGAATCGCAGTGACGCGTCAACTCACCTGGCTGCAGCGGACGATCGAAGACATCACGGGCATCGATACCCTGCCCGCGAGCGTCTATCAGTTCTCCACCCTTCCAACGGAGGTCGATCCACTCCAGATCGGTCTGGTGGCGGCGATCGCAATGATTCTCTCCCTCGGCGCGACTCTCCTGCCGAGCCGCCAGGGCGCACGACTCGATCCAGCCGAGGGCCTCCGCTATGAGTAGCGCCGCCCTCGCCCCGTCCGTCCTGGCCGGGGAATCGCTGATTTCGATTCAAGGGATATCTCGAAATTTCAAGACCGGAGATGGCACGCTTCACGTGCTCCGGGACGTCAACTTCGAGGTGCGCGCCGGAGAACGCCTGGCGGTGGTCGGCCAGTCGGGAGTGGGAAAGTCGACCCTGCTCCACATTCTCGGGACCCTCGATCATCCCGACGCCGGGCGGGTGCTCTTCCGTGGCGAGGACGTGTTCAAGAAGAGTGAGTCGGAGCTCGCGAAGCTGAGGAACTCCTTCGTCGGCTTCGTCTTCCAATTCCATCACCTGCTGCCGGAGTTCAGCGCCCTCGAGAACGTGATGATGCCCGGCCTGATCCAGCACCGCGGCTTCGACGAGATGCGAGACCGCGCTGCCGCCATGCTCGACGAGGTCGGGCTCACGGCACGCCTCGATCACCGGGTGGGCAAGCTCTCCGGCGGGGAGCGTCAGCGGGTCGCCGTCGCGCGGGCGCTGGTCCTGGACCCGCCTCTGATCCTGGCAGACGAGCCCACCGGAAACCTCGACCCCGAGACGGGCGATCAGATCGCCGCGTTGCTGATGGAGATGAACGAGAGCCGCGGCACGACGCTGATCATCGTCACCCACAATACCCGGATGGCGCGGGGATTGGGCCGCATCGCCGTGCTACGAGAGGGCGGACTCCACCTCGACGAAGGGGACTGGGCCGGGGATGGTTGAGACTCGATTCAGGCTCGACTGCCCCTGCCGGACGGTGGGAGGGGGAAGGTCCTGCCTGCGCATGCCTCGGGTTCTGCGCTGGGTGGTCGCGGCGTCGGTACTGCTCCTTGCCCAGCCGGGAATGGCCCAGCAGACCGGCGCGCCGGCGGGTGAGTCGGCGGATGAAGCGCCACCCCAGAGCCGGGCGGATCAGCGGATCGAGGGCTCTCTCGACGCCCAGACCTCCCTGGCCGATCAGGTGAAGGCCGCGCTCGAGACCGATGCGGCGCTCGACGAGGGTGAGGAGGGCGAGCAAGGCGAGGAGACGGCGGAGCTCGCGGAGGCAGAGCCGAAGATCCGCCTCGCAGTGCTGCCCTTCCAGATCAATAGTGCCCGGCCGCTGGGGTATCTCACCGAGTCGATGGCCGACTTCCTCGCGACTCGCATGGAGGCAACGGGCCGGGTGGAGGTCGTGCCCTCCCAGGAGGTGAGCGATGCCCTCGCGGGCACCAGCGGCATCGAGCTCAGCGATGCGGAGCTGAAGCAGCTGGGTCAGCGACTCGAGGTGCGCTCGGTGATCTCCGGCAGCATCACCGAGCTGGCGGGCCGATTCAGCCTCGACGTGCAGATCACGCCCTCGGGCCCCGGACGTAGCGAGACGATCGTCATCATCGGCGAAAGCGAGGAGGATCTGCTGGGCCGGCTGGGCGAGCTGGTTGATCGCAGCGTCGCGGCAGCGGTTGGACGTTCGACGGGGAAGATCCTGGCGATCGAAGTCCTCGGCGCGCACGATCTCGAGCCGGCCGTGAGGGCGCTCCTGCTATCCCAGCAGGGGGCGGACTACGACCCGACACTGGCGCATCGGGACCGAAGCCGGATCGAGGGGCATCCAGGCATTGCCAGCGTCAACCTCGAGGTGAAGCGCGAGCCATCGGGGGTCGTGCTCGAGTTCCAGGTGGTTCGCAGCGAGATGATCCTGGTCGACGCTCCCCGTCGCGAGACCGGCCAGGTGATCAGCGAGGTTCGGGTTCGGGGCAACAAGCGCATCGACTCCGACGCGATCCTGACCCGGATCGGCTCCCAGGTGGGTGCACCCCTCCTCTCCCAGCAGGTGGCCCTCGACGTTCGCGAGATCTACGGGCTGGGCTTTTTCAACGACGTACGAGCCTACTCGGAGAAGACGGAGGCGGGAAGGATCCTGATCTTCGAGGTCGAGGAGAACCCGGTCGTCCGCCAGATCACGATCTCGGGCAATGAGCACATCGACAGCGAGAAGATCCAGGACATCCTGACTCTCACCAGCGGCTCGACTCTCGACCGTTCGCTCCTCAAGGCGAATACTGCTCGCATCGAAGCCCTCTATCGCGCGGAGGGCTACTACCTCGCGGAGACGGGCTACGTCGTCGAGACCATCGTGGAAGGGTCGGTGGCGATCCACTTCGAGGTGGACGAGAAGGAGAAGCTGAAGCTCAAGAAGGTCTACTTCGAGGGCAACGAAGCGTTCTCGGACAAGGAGCTGCGCAAGGGCTTCGCCACCAAGCTCTGGCGCCCCTGGTCCATCGCCACGAGCTGGTTCGACAAATCGGGCACCTATTCCGAGCCGGTCTTCATGCGTGACCTGCGCAGCGTGGAGAAGCTCTACAGCGACGCCGGCTATCTCCAGGCCGAGATCCGTCCGCCTCGGGTCGAGCCAACCGAGAAGGGCCTCTTCGTCTACGTCGAGATCAAGGAGGGCGACCAGTTCAGCGTCGGAACGATCACGATGGCCGGTGACGACTCGGTCGACTTCGAGATCCTGCGGCAAAAGCTCCGGCTCGACGACGGCATGATCTTCAATCGCTCGTTCCTCACCCAGGACGTCGAGATCCTGGAGCGCCACTACACGGATCGCGGCTTCTACTTCGCCAGCGTTCAGCCCTCGACTCGGCTCGTCGAGGGAGAGCAGCTGATCAACGTCGAGTTCCAGGTTCAGAAGGGACCTCTCTACTTCATCCGGCACATCGACATCGCGGGCAATACGCGGACGATCGACGAGGTGGTGCGCCGGGAGATGGAGCTCGTGGAAGGGCAGCTCTACTCCGCCCGGGACCTTCAGATCAGCAACGTGCGCGTCAACGGCCTCGGATTCTTCGAGGACGTCGGCTTCAATCCGAAGCCCACCGATGATCCCTCCCAGCTCGACCTCGAGGTCGACGTCGTCGAGCGCCCGACCGGATCCTTCAGCTTCGGTGCCGGCTTCTCGTCCCAGGACGGGCTCGTCTTCCAGGCCTCACTTTCCCAGAGCAACCTGTTCGGGCACGGCTACGGAGTGAATGTGCAGATCGACGTCGGTGGCAGCACCTCGCGCTACTTCGTCTCGGTCTCCGACCCCTACTTCCTCGATACCAACTTCAGCGCGAGCGCGACCTTCTTCCTGACCGACGTCAACTTCGACGATTTCAAGCAGTTGCAGAGGGGCTTCGACATGAGCTTCGGTCACTCCCTGCGAGAGGACAATACAGCGCGCATCTTTGCCCGTTACAGCTATTCCCAGCGCAGGATCGAGCAGGACACCCGGGCGAACGCGGCCGCGACGATCTTTCGCGAGATCCTCCAGGGCAACGAGGTTACGAGCCTGATCGGGGTGTCCTTCCGCAGCGATACGCGCAACGATCGCCTCTCGCCCAATGCCGGCTCCGTCTATGGCGGCAGCTTCGACATTGCCGGGCTCGGTGGATTCTCCAAGTTCGTTCGCGTGGAGGGGCGCTACACGAAGTTTCTCGGGGCTCCGCGCTGGATGTTCGACCGGTCCTCCTTCGTCGTGAGCGGTCGCTTCGGCTACGCGTACAGCTTCAATACGATGGCCGACTACACCTTTCCCGGGATCGACGTCCCAACCTCGTGCGATGACGGGGCGTGCATCAACGGTGCCCCCCTGCGCGAGGTCAACGCCGATCTGACCCTGCCCCTGGCCGAACGCTACTTCCTCGGAGGGATCGGGGGCTTTCAGTTGCGTGGATTCAAGGCACGCACGGTGGGTCCGCGCCGGACCAAGCTGCGCCGCACAAGCGATGACGAGAACAACTCCGGCACCGGACCCATATTCACTCCGGTCGGGCGAAGGGAGGATCCGAACGTCGAGGGCCTCTATATCTGCCAGGACCCCGGCGTGGGCCTCAATACCCAGGGCAACGGCAACGGCCGCTGCAACAACCTCGAGGACCGCGACAATTTCGACGACATTTTCGAGACGGACGTCGTGGGCGGAAACAAGTTCGTTCTCGCCAATCTCGAATACCGCTTCCCGATCTCGGAGCAGATCGGGCTGCAGGGCATCCTCTTCATCGATGGCGGTAACTCCTTCGCCGAAGGGGCCAGCCTGTTCGACGTCACGAAGTGGCGCTACGGTTATGGCGCCGGGCTATTGTGGTTCTCGCCCTTCGGCCCGCTCCAGGTCGTTCTGGGTTTCCCCATCAATCCGACGGCGGTCGAGAAGAGCCCGGTCTTCGAGTTCTCCGTCGGTGGCTTCGTACAATGATGGCCGTGACAAAATGGCGACAGGGTGACGAGTCGAAGCGCCGTTGCCCGGCTTCGTCCGGGGTTCGAGCTGGGCTTGCCGGTCGGCAGCTGTGATTTTCATGAACGAGTGGCAATTTCTCCGGATCACCGCGCTCGGTGATCCGGTTTCAAGGGAGAAGTCAGGAATGCACGCAAAGAAATGGATGGCGGTGGTTGCTGCCGTGACGCTCATCGTCTGGGGCCTCGGGGCCAGCAAGGACAACCTGAAGGTCGGCATCGTGGATCTCGACCAGGCCGTTTCGTCGACGACCGAGGGCAAGGCGGCACGGGAGGAGCTCGAGCGGAAGAAGCGCGAGGCCGAATCCTCACTCCAACCCCTCATCGAACGTTTTCAAGAGATGGCCAAGGAATTCGACTCGAAGCAGTTCGTGCTCTCGGACGACGCCAAGTTCCAGAAGCGCCTCGATCTCGAGGAGCTGAAGAACGAGATCCAGAACAAGCAGAAGCAGCTTCAGGGCCAGCTCGAGGTCGACCGCGAGCGCCTGGTCGGTCCCCTGCGGACGAAGCTCGTCGGGATCGTCGAGGATGTCGGGCGAAAGGAGGGATTCTCCCTGATCTTGATGCGCAATTCGCCGGGCTTGATGTACTCAAAGGAAGCCCTGGACATCACGGATCTCGTCATCGCGAAGTTCAACGAGAAGGGCTGAGCCGGCGTGTCCGGGATCCATCCCACCGCGGTCGTCGAGTCCGGTGCCGTGCTCGCCGAAGACGTCGAGGTCGGGCCCTACGCGGTGGTCGGGCCCGAGGTGAAGCTGGCTGAGGGAGTCCGCGTCGGGGCGCATGTCGTTCTCATGGGCCGAACGCGGGTTGGTGTGGGATCCCAGATCTTCCCCTTTGCCTGCCTCGGAGGGACCCCCCAGGATCAGGACTTCACGGGTGAAGGTACGCGCCTCGAAATCGGTGCCAACAACGTGATTCGAGAGCACGTCACGATCCATGTCGGGACACCACGCGGCGATGGCTGCACCCGGATCGGCGATGGCAACTTCCTGATGAACTCGTCCCACGTGGCCCACGACTGTCAGGTCGGGTCGAGCTGTATCATCGCCAGCTATGTCGGTCTGGCGGGGCACGTACGTGTCGATGATTACGCGGTTCTCGGCGCCTACACCGGGGTTCACCAGTTCTCTCGCGTGGGAGAGTTGGTCATGTCGGCGTCGAATGCGAAGCTCTCCCTCGACGCGCCTCCCTTTGCGATGGTGGCGGGAGACCGTGCTCGCCTCGTGGGTCTGAACAGCATCGGTCTCAAGCGCCGGGGGCTGCCTTCCCAGACGCGAAGTCAGATCAAACGCGCCTTCCAGATCCTGTTCAAGTCTCAGCTCCGCCTCGCGGTAGCCCTGGAGAGAACGCGAGAAGAGCTGGGCGAAATCCCGGAGGTTGAGCGCCTGCTGTGTTTTCTCGAAAAGTCCGAGCGTGGATTCTGCCGCTGATCGGAAGCGGAAAGGCCCGATCGTGATCCCAGGGCCGACGAATTGCCTGGCGCTGATTGCGGGAGACGGACGTCTCCCGATCGAGGTCGCTCGGGGAGCGCGCGCGTGCGGGCGCAAGGTCCTGGCGTTGGCTCTCGAGGGGCTGACCGATCCGGCACTCGAGCGGGAAGTCGAGCAGATCCACTGGTTGCACGTCGGAGAGTTCGAGCGGATGCTCGCGATCCTGATCGAGGCGGGAGTGCGTGAGGCGGTGATGGCGGGCAAGGTGTCGAAGCAGCTCCTCTATGGCCGCCCCGAGCTGCTGCGTCCGGACGAGAGCGCCCTGCGACTCCTCGCCGGGCTGACCGATCGCCGCGACGAATCCATCCTCGCCGGGCTGGCCGATCTGCTGGCCCGGGCCGACATCGAGCTCCGTCCCCAGTCGGAGTGGATCCCCTCTCTTTTTGCCCCCCCTGGTCCCCTCGGCGCCTGCGCCCCGGTGGTCGACCAGCGCCGCGACATCACGATTGGCTGGCCGATCGCGAAGGGGATGGCAGAGCAGGGGATCGGTCAGACCCTGGTGGTCGAGGCCGGGGCGGTGCTCGCGGTGGAGGCGATCGAGGGCACCGATGCCGCGCTCAGGCGCGGGGGAATGCTGGGCGGGGGGCGATCCAGCGCGATCAAGGTCGCGCGCAGCGATCCCGATCGCCGATTCGACCTGCCCGCGATCGGTCTCGGGACCCTGGAGGCGATGGAAGAGGCCGGAATCGGTGCGTTGGCATTTGAGGCGTCCTGCACGATCATCCTCGATCGAGATGAACTCGTGGCCCGGGCGGACTCCCGGGGTATTCCCCTCGTCGGCATCGGGCCGGGCGGGCCGGACTGGGAGCGCCGTATTGATCGATAAGCTTCGGATCGTCGTGGTGGGCTCGGGTCACATGGGGAGCCTGCACGCCCAGAAGGTCATGGCGCTGATGGAGGCCGGCGAGCCGGTCGTGCTCAGCGGCGTCGTCGATATCCGGCCCGAGCGCGCACGTCTGTTGGGACGCAAGCTCGGAGTGCCTTCGGCCTCTCATCTCGGCTCCATCGTCGAGCACGCGGACGCGGTGATCGTGGCCGTTCCCACGGTGAACCACTTCGAAGTCGTCGCCCAGGCGCTGGAAGCCGGGTGCGATGTCCTGGTCGAGAAGCCGATCGCCGCCACCGTGGCGGAGGGCAAGCGTCTGCTCGACATCGCGACGATGCGTGGCCGGCTCGTTCAGGTGGGCCACCTGGAGTGGTTCAACACCGCGATGCAGGTGATCCACGATCACATTCAGGAGCCCCGCTTCATCGAGGCGCATCGTATGGGCCCCTTCACCGAGCGCGTAACCGACATCGACGTGGTGCGTGATCTCATGATCCACGACCTCGACATCCTGCAGCAGCTCCTCGGCGAAGAGCCCGAGCGAATCGAGGCGGTGGGCGTGCCCGTGCTCTCGAAGAGCTTCGATATCGCGAACGCGCGTCTCGTCTTTCCCGGCGGTTGCGTAGCCAATCTCACGGCCAGTCGGGTCTCTCCCAATCCGATGCGAACGCTCCGCTTCTTTCAGCGGGACGGCTACTTCTCGATCGATTTCCTGGCTCAGTCCGCGGTCGTCGCCAGGCGAGAGATCTCGGTCGTCGACCAGGCTCCGGAACTCAAGGTCGAGAAGCTCGATGTCGATCCCGGCGATGCACTGCTGGCTCAGCTCGCCGAGTTCATCGCCGCCGTGCGGACCCGAGGGAAGCCCACCGTGGACGGCGAGGGGGGACTCGGCGCGTTGAAGACTGCCGTGCGCGTGATCGAGGCGATGACGCTCGACGACCCGCTCGAATGACGCGTGTGCTGATCTCGGCCGGCGATGCCTCCGGAGATCGCCACGCCGCCGAGTTTGTCAGCGCCGCAAGACGTCGCAACCCCGACATGACCTTCTTCGGCCTCGGCGGAGAAGAGATGCGCGAGGCCGGGGCCGAACTCCTGGTCCACCAGCGGGAGATCGCGATCGGGGGGCTCGTCGAAGTGGTCCGGGGCGCCCGGCGTGTGATCTCTGCCTGGCACTCACTCACGGCGGCTGCGCGCGATCGCTCGCCCGACCTCGTCGTCCTGGTCGATTCGGGTGGCTTCAACCTTCCCCTGGCGCGGCGCCTGAGGCGGCTCGTCCCGGCTCCCATTCTCTACTACGTGGCTCCCCAGGTCTGGGCGTGGCGCCGGGGCCGAATCAAGAAGCTGGCCCGGCGCGTGGATCGCCTGGCGGTGATCTTTCCCTTCGAGCCCGAGTTCTATGCCGGCTGCGGGCTTCCGGTCGATTACGTCGGGCATCCACTGATCGACGGCATGACGGAGTCGACGTCACGTCCGGATCGGGAGGAGGCCCGGCGTTCCCTCGGCCTCGACGCCGACGCACCGGTGATCGCCGTCTTTCCCGGTAGCCGGAGCAACGAGGTGCGTCACCAGCTTCCCGTTCAGCTCGCGGCGATCGAGCTTCTTCATGCTCGCGCCCCCAGGTCGGAGTTCCTGATTGCCCTCGCGCCGACGGTCTCGCGGGATCTGGTCGACGGGATCCTCTCGCGATTTCCCCGGGCTCGCGCGTTGCCGCTGAAGATCGTGGAGGGGCGGTCGCGGGAGGTCATGGTGGCGGCGGACGTAGGCCTTGCGAAGCCGGGCACGACGACCCTCGAGCTCGCGCTGCTGGAGCGACCGATGGTGGTGATCGGGCGCACCAGCGCCCTCACTGCGGCGGTGGTGCGGCGGGCGGTGAAGCTCCCTTCCCTCGCCATGCCCAACCTGATTGCGGGCGCGCCGATCGTCCCCGAGTTTCTTCAGGAGAAGGCTCGGCCCCAGGACATCGCCGACGCCGTCGAGAGACTTCTCGCCGGACCCGAGCGGGATCGCCAGCTGCGTGCGCTCTACGAGGTGGTGGATCAGCTCGGGAGCGGAGGCGCGGCCCAGCGGGCGGCCGCGATCGCGGAGGAGATGCTTGAGACTGCTCGCGCATAGTCTGGCGGCTCTCGCCTCCCTGATCGCCCTGATCTTGGTGCCCATCGGGCTGCTGGCCCTGCTTCTGCGTCCGAGCCGTCGCGCGGGTTGGGTCGAGCGCCTGGGAGGAGGAACCTTTACCTCGCCCGGCGCGATCTGGGTTCACGCATCGAGCGTCGGGGAGGCGCGCGCTGCCGCGTCCCTGATCGCCGCCCTCGGGCGATCGCGAAGGGAGGCCTTCGTCTCGGTCAATACCTCGACGGGCGTGGAAGCCCTGCGGCAGGGTCTGCCCGATGTGACGTGCATACGGGCGCCCATCGATCATCCCTGGTGCGTCGAGCGCGCGCTGGCTCGAATTCGCCCGGCTGCCCTCGTGCTCGTCGAAACCGAGCTCTGGCCCTTCATCATCGCAGCGGCGGATCGGCGGGGGATCCCCGTCGTCGTGGCATCCGGGCGCTTGTCCGACCGATCTTTTCCGCGTTATCTGTGGCTACGCCGACTGCTCGCTCCGACCCTGGCCAGGATCGCCGCCGTCGGCGCCCGAACCGCACGTGATGCGGAGCGCTTCATCGCCCTGGGTGTGCCGGGTGAGCGAGTGTCGGTGACGGGAGATCTCAAGCTCGAGCCTCCGGTCCGGGGCTCGGAGCCGGCTCCGGAGATCGTGAAGGCTCTCTCCGGCGTGCCGGTCATCGCCCTGGGCAGCACCCATCCCGGTGAGGAGAGCGCGGCACTCGAGGTGCTCGAGGCGTGCGATCGAGCGGGGCTCCCACTGGCTGCGCTGGTGGCTCCCCGCCATCCCGACCGGGTTCCAGGGGTCGAAAAGGAGCTGCTTCGTTCGGGTCGGCGGGTTCTTCGCCGGGGCGCGCTGAGCGTCCGCGGGAGAGAGGCCGAGGAGGGTGGAGTAGAAGGGGCAGAAGGAGAGGTCCTCTCGGCCGGCGAGATTCTTCTCCTCGATACGGTGGGTGAGCTGGCGGGGATCTATCGCCTGGCGAGCGTCGCCTTCGTGGGCGGGAGCCTCGCACCGGTCGGAGGGCACAACCTGCTCGAGCCCCTCGCGTCCGGATGTCCCGTTCTCTTCGGACCCCATATCGGCGAGATCGAATCCCAGGTGGCGCTCGCCGTCGAGACGGGGGCGGGAGTTCCCGTTGCCGACGCGAGCGAGTTGGCGGAGGCCGTGGTCTCGTTGCTCGAGGATTCGTGCGGGACGAGGGAGCGCGGCCGCAAGGCAGCGGAGGAGATCGCCCGGCGGGGTGGCAGCGCCCGGCGGGTCGTCACCCTGATCGAGGCTGTGCTCGACGAAAGGAGTGGCGCGGGGGACGGTGACTCGAGAGCAGAGGCCGGAGACGAGGCTGAGCCGGGCTTCATCCCTCCGGGCTCCGGCGCCGCGTCGTCCAGGGGGCTGCGAAGTTGATGCGCGCTTCCTGGATCGATCGTCGAGACGAGGGCCTCTGGAGGCGCATCCTTCTGTCTCCCCTTTCCATCGCCGCCTGGGGCTACGCTGCGACAGCCCGCCTGCATCGCGAGGTGTACGAGCGCGGCTGGAGAGAGAGGCGAAGGCTGCCCTGCCGCGTGGTCAGCGTCGGGAATCTCACGGTCGGCGGTGCGGGCAAAACGCCGACTTCGGCCTGGCTGGCCAGTCGCCTCGCGGCTCGCGGATACAAGACGGTGATCGCGAGCCGGGGCTACGGTCGCCGGAGCAGGGAGTCGGTCAGCGTCGTCTCGGATGGAACCCGCGTTCACGCCGGTCCCGGGGAGCGGGGCGACGAGCCGCTGCTGCTCGCCGGCCACAGTCCGGGGGTGCCGGTGCTGGTGGGTCCGGATCGCGGAGTCGTGGGGCTGCGCGCCGTATCCTCCTTCGGAGCCCATATCCTCGTGCTCGACGATGGCTTTCAGCATCATCGTCTCGCGCGGGATCTCGAGATCCTCGTTTTCGATGGCTCTCGAGGCTGGGGCAATGGGTACGTCCTGCCCCGGGGACCCTTGCGGGAGGGGAAGGCGCTGGCATCGCGCGCCGACGCAATCGGAGTGGTGGATGGCCCTCTCCCGAGTGCCGACGAGACGGAGCTCGAACGTCTCGCCCCCGACACACGCACCTTTCGTGCCCGCCGCCGCCCCATCGAGCTGAGAAGAATTCAAGGCGACGGGTCTGCGCCACCCGAGGTCCTCAGCGGAATGAAGGTGGGGCTGCTCGCCGGAATCGCAAACCCCGATTCCCTGCGCCGCAGCCTGACCGAGCTCGGAGCCGAGGTCGTAGCCGAGCGTGTCTTCGCGGACCATCACCGCTATCGCCCTCGCGATCTTCGTGGCCTGAAGAATGATACGCAGATCTGGATCACGACCGAAAAGGACGCTCTCAAGATCCTGCCTTCCTGGCTGCGGGGTGTGGACCTGCGGGTACTGAGGATCCGGCTCGAGGTGGAGGAGCCGGAGGTGCTGGTGGATTGGGTGGTAGAGCAGCTCTTCGGGGCGGAGTAGGCCGGCTGCAGAGGGTCCTCGATCGTTCCTGATCCACTCCGGCGGGCAGCCCGGCCCGCACGAATCCCCGCGCGAGCCCGGGATTCGGGCTGCTACCGTTCGCGGCCATGCCCGTGGCGTCCTCCCCCATCTTCATTGCCCGCAGCCGCGCGCAGGAGATGCGGCGTCTGACCCAGCTGGCGCTGCCGATCGCGAGCGCCCAGTTCGCCACCATGCTGATGTCCTTCGTCGACAACGCGATGCTGGGGCGGTACTCGACCGACGCGATGGCGGCTGCGATTCTCGCCAACGCCGTGCTCTTCAGCACGATCATGCTGGCAAACGGAATCC
>CBDUYG010000008.1:0-21130 GCA_965371385.1 uncultured Myxococcales bacterium
CATCCTGGCCCTGCGGCGCCCAGCGAAGGGACTGCTCGCCGACCTGTGGGAGCTTCCGGGAGGCGACGTCGAGGGCAGGCAGGATCCAGCGATCGCGCTCGACGAGGCGCTGCGGGATCGCGTCGGGCTCCGCGTATCGGGAGTCGAAGCGGTGGGAGTGGTCGAGCACATCTTCACCCACCGCCACCTTCGGCTCCACGTCTTTCGCTGCGCCGAGGTGAAGGGAAGGGTCCGGCTCAGTCATCATGCCGAGCACCGCTGGGTCCGGCCGGAGAGCTTCGCCGAGCTCCCCCACGCAGCGGTGATGCGAAAGGCGATGGCGTGCTTCGGCTGAGGTTCTCGACAGAGCGAGCCAGCCTGCGAGCTCAGGCTAGAAAAGCCGAAGCAGAGGCGGCCCCAGAACGATGAGGCCGATCACGGCAGCGCCGCTGGCCGCGATCAGGACTCCCCCCGCTGCAACGTCCTTTGCCCGACCGATCAGGGGATCCCAGTCGGAGGAGACCGCATCCGCCAGCACCTCGATCGCCGTATTGAGGCACTCTGCCGTCCAGACCGCCACCATCGCGAGTATCAACGCGCACCAGTCGAGGGACGAGACTCCGAGATAGAGCCCCAGCGCAATGACCGCGACGGTCCCGGCGGCGTGAATCCAGGCGTTGTGTTGGCCGGCGAGGAGCATCGCGATCCCGCGCCCGGCGGCGTGGAAGCTGCGCGCCCGGCTCGCGAGAGAGAACGAGTCCCGCCCAGGGTCAGGGCGATCCTCCGCGGCGGCGTGCTCGCCACGGCCCTGCGACTCTCGAACGTCCTCCATGTCGGCCCTCCCAGTCAGGCGACGGCTCGAGCCGAAGCATAGACGCACACGAAAGTCCCTGACAGAGCCAGTCATGCGAGCTGGGCAAGCTTTCGCGGTCCACGTTGACCGGGAAGCCCAGCTTCGGGGCCCCAACGCAGCCGGCGGAATCGGATCCGCGGCCAGACGCGTGCTTCCCTCTGCCGCGCAGGCACCTATGACTCGGCCGGGTCGAGTCCATTCGAATCCCATCGACGAGCCATCCATGGGCGGGGGATTCGGATCCTGGGTAAGCTGGGGCTCGACCGGGAGGAGGCCCCCAGTGGGGAGCAGCTACGGCAAGGCATTTCGGATCACGACCTTCGGGGAGTCCCACGGCGGCGCCGTAGGGGTCGTGGTCGACGGCTGCCCTCCTCGGCTCGCGATCTCGCGCGAAGAGATCCAGCTCGACCTCGATCGCCGCAAGCCAGGCCAGAGCCGCCTCACCACCCCGAGGCAGGAGGCCGACCAGGTCGAGATCCTCTCCGGCGTCTTCGAGGGCCGCAGCCTCGGAACGCCGATCGGCCTCGTGGTGCGCAACTCGGACGCGCGCCCCTCGGCCTACGAAGACATGAAGGACCTGTTCCGCCCCTCCCATGCGGACTACACCGTCGAAGCCAAGTATGGCATCCGCAACTGGCAGGGGGGCGGGCGGGCGAGCGCACGGGAGACGATTGGCCGGGTCGCGGGTGGAGCGATTGCACGCAAGCTCCTGCGCGAGGTCGCGGGCGTCGAGGTCCTCGCCTGGGTGAGCCGGGTGCACGACGTCGAGGCCAAGGTCGATCCGAAGGGTGTCACCCTCGAGGCGGTCGAGCAGAGCATCGTGCGCTGCCCCGATCCCGCCGCGGCTGCCCAGATGATCGATCGCATCGATGCCGCGCGCCGCAAGAGCGACTCGGTCGGGGGCGTTGTGGAATGCATCGCGCGCTCGGTGCCCGCCGGCCTGGGCGAGCCCGTCTTCGACAAGCTCGAGGCCGATCTCGCCAAGGCGATGCTCTCCCTGCCGGCCTCCAAGGGGTTCGAGATCGGGAGCGGCTTTGCGGGCACCTCGCTCCACGGCAGCGAGCACAACGACCCCTTCGTTCCGGGCGACGAATCCGGACCCCGGACCAGCACGAATCGCTCGGGGGGGATTCAAGGCGGAATCAGTAACGGCGAGCTGATTCAACTGCGGGTCGCCTTCAAGCCGACGGCCACGATCGGCGTGGAGCAGCAGACAGTGAACCGGGATGGCGAGGCGGTGACGCTCGCAGCCCAGGGACGTCACGACCCCTGCGTGCTTCCTCGGGCGGTTCCGATGGTCGAATCGATGATGTGCCTGGTGCTGGCCGACCACTGGCTGCGACAACGCGCGGTCGACGTGCTGCCCGCGATCGACTGAAGATCAGGACCCCGAGACCGCCGCGTCGAGCCAGGCGGCGAGCTGCTGAGCGGAGAGCGGTTTCGAGAGAACCCCCCCGATACCGATCTCCTCGGCTCGCTCGATGTCGATCTCGTCGATATAGCCGGAGACCAGCAGGATCGGGACGTCCTTTCGAAGCTCGATGAGACGCTCGCAGAGCTGCAAGCCATTCATGGTCGGCATTCGAAAATCGCTGATGATCGCGTCATAGGCGAGGGGACCCTCCCCAAAGACGGTCAGCGCTTCCTCGGGAAGGGTGTAGCCCATCACCTCGTAGCCAACGTGCTTCAGTAGACGCGCTGTGGCGTTCAAGATCAGCTGGTCGTCGTCCACGACCAGCACGCGGCCCCGGCCGCGCTCGCGAGAGAGACTCAAGCTCCCTTCCTTTCATCACCGACTCATTACTTGCTCAAAACTTGCTCACTACTCGCCAACTACGCTGATATATCCAGCCATAGTTCGTAGCATCGAGTCGAAACGGCCCACCAAATTTCACTCGACGAAGTGATCGATTCTTCAGCGGCAGCAGCGACCAATCTTCATCAGTCGAGAGCAGCCCGGACGCGGGACCAGCAACCATTCAAGTGCGGCGGTCCGCGAAAAATCATGACAACGATTCAATAGCGGCCATCCATAGTGGCCAGAGCACCACGGGGTGATTTCGGCCGAAACCCGATCGCGGACGTGTCGAGGGACGCTGAGTCTACACAATCTCCTGACTACCGCCCTAGATCTGAGACCTCTTTCTCATCGGTGTCGGGCCACATCGCACTGCTCCAGGGTCGCCAATTTCGCATGGCAGCCAGAGGATCTCGAGAATTCGTCACGGGAGCAGGACGAGCCCTGCGACCATCGCGACCAGGGCCGTGAGTATCGCGAAGAGTCCGATCAGACCATGTCGAGCGGCCTCTTCACGGTTTCTGCCGGCCCTGCGACCGAGCATTGCCGCGACCGCGAAAAGCAGTGCGGACGCGAGCCCCAGCCAGGAGTGGAACGAGTCGAGAGGCTCCCAGCCCCGAAGCCAGACCGACGACGCGACCCCTCCGATGAGCCCGATCAGCACGAGCGCTACCCCGGGCTTCGCGAGGGCGAGGTGTCGGCGAATCAAGTCGGGCTTCGGCCTCAGCCGCTGAAGCCGACGCCGGCGCATCCCCAGCCCAGCGCGCAGCGCCAGCAGGACGACGACGAGACTGACGGACATCCAAGCCGGATGAAGATAGGAAAGCGTCCGCGAGAGTCCGTCGTGAGCCGCGGGGTCCAGCTAATCGACCTGGAAGACGGCGTCTACGGGCAGACGGGAGAGGAGGGAGTCGAAAGCGCGCTGGAGATACTCGGGATCCCGGGACTCGAGGGTGAGCATCACATGATAATCCTGATTCCCGATGCGGGGATACGAACCGAGCATGAGCTCGGCGAAATCCACGAGCAGGGAATTCAGTGACGCGGCGATGTCGCTCTCGTGAAGGGTCACGTAGATTCGTCGCAGGTGTATGGGGACACCGCCGAATTGGTGGCGAATCGACTGGAATTTCGACTCGAACAGCTCCGGGATCCCCGGAAGCACGTGGACGTTCTTCACTCGAATCAAGGGGAACCACAGGTCCTCCGCGCCCTGAACGATCGCACCCGCGGGCAGGAGAGCCATCTTCCTCATGCTCTCGTTCATCCTCTTGCCGACGGCCTTCTCGATGCGCTTGCACAGATGCTCGTCGAGCTCGAGGGACAGATCGAAGGCCGCCGCGACGCCCTCCATCGTAACGTCGTCATGCGTCGGGCCAATCCCGCCCGAGGTGAAGACATGATCGTAGGCGTGGTGCATGGTGCGAACTTCGTCGGCGATGACCTCGATCACGTCTGGAATCGTGACGATTCGCTCGAGATCGACTCCGACCTCGCGTAGCTCGCGAGCCAGGTAGGGGGAATTGGTGTCAACCACTTTGCCGGAGAGGATTTCGTTTCCGATCACGAGGAGGCCCGCCGTCGACATGGCTCCATCGTATCGAAGGGCCGGATCTCGGGCCAAACCTGATTTTTCGCCGCCGGCGGGCCCGGGCGGCTGCGGCTCGCATTCCATGCTCTATCCTGACCCGGTGGAATGCGTAATTCGCTTCGTGCCGTCGGGGCAGAGCGTGCGAGTTCCGGGCGGAACCACCCTGGCCGAGGCTGCGCGAGAGGCGGGGCTCCCGGTCGCGACCTCCTGTGGGCAGTCGGGGCTCTGCGCACGGTGTGGTCTCGAGATTCTCGAGGGAGGCGAGGGGATCGCAGAGGAGTCCGCGGACGAGAGAGCGGCCAAGCAGCGCAATCGGATAGCGCCGAACCTGCGCCTCGCCTGCCAGGTTGAGCTGACGTGCGATCTCGTGGTGACGGCGCCCTATTGGTGAAGGGGGTGAGGGGTGGGGGGTGAAATGGTGAAGAGTGAGGGTGCGAGGTTAGCCCGTGTGCTGGTGAAGCGGTGAAGCATCCCGCTCCGCCTGGGAAAGTTCGAGAATGAAGAATCTCAGCGCCATCTTGCTGGTCGACCACGGAAGCCGGGTCGAGTCTGCGAATCGACTGATCGAGAACGTCGCCGAGGCGATCCGCGAGCGGCGTCCCGACAGTGTGGTCGAGTTTGCCCACATGGAGATCGCCTCGCCCAGCATCGCCGAGGGAATCTCGGCCTGCGCGGCGGCTGGCGCTCGATCGATCGACCTCCACCCCTACTTCCTCGCAGCGGGGCGCCACACGCGGGAGAGCATCCCCGCCCTCGTCGAGAAGGCGCTGGAGAAGCACCCCGGCCTGGAGGTCCGGATCAGCGACCCCCTCGGCTTCCATCCCAGGATCATCGAGGTCGTCCTCGAGAGGATCGAGGCTCTGGAGTAGCGGATCGGCCTTGGGGCCGATCCAACGATCTGCGAGATCCCTCGCTCCAGACCGGGTTTTCAGAGCTGGGCGTCGAGGGTGAGGACGATCCCGGTGTCACCAGGTGAGAGGGAGCCGGAGATCTTGCCGACGAGGTCCCCTGGAAGCTTCGTCCGGGCGTTGCCGTCGGAGTCGAGTCGAGCCGTGAGCTGCAGATCTCCTTCGAAACGCAGGGTCGGGATCATGACGTTGGCCTGACCGAGCTCGAACTCGTAGGGGAAGCTCGGATTCGGGATTCTCAATACCGCGAGGGGCGGGCCCGTATCCTGCCTGCGCGCGATCAGAAAGAGGATCGCCTGCTCGGGAACCGAGTCCCGGAGCGGCTCCGCGATCTCGACCCGGCCGCGAATCGGTGGTCCCGGCGCTTCGTCTCCCGCGGGCGCGGGGGACCCAGGCATCGTGCCCCGGGGCGCGGGGGACCCAGGCATCGTGCCCCGGGGCGCGGGCCCTGAGCCCGCCATCCCGGGAGCTCCCACCGAGTCGCTCGGTTCTCCGCTACCGGGCGGAAAGATCTTCGAAAGGTCCGGCTCGCGCGGCTCCTCATTGGGATCGAAGGGCTCGATCGCCCGATCGCAATGAAGCATGAAGAACAGCAAGGCGACGAGAATCGCGAGACGAGATGGGGATCGGGTCGGGTTTCGGTTCATGATGGATTCCGGAGGAGAGGCTAGC
This sequence comes from uncultured Myxococcales bacterium, assembly GCA_965371385.1. GTDB lineage: Bacteria > Myxococcota_A > UBA9160 > UBA9160 > UBA4427 > CBDUYG01. The sequence goes on from CBDUYG010000008.1 coordinate 5,802, forward strand.
GGGCAATTCTTCGAATTGCCTGAGGCCCGAGATCCGCGCGGCGCCGCGTGAGCGGACTGCCGGCGGGCGATTCTTCGAATGGCCTGGTGCTTGGAGTCGGCAGGGCATTCTGGCAAGTGGACTTCCGGCGGGTGAATCTCCGTGATAGCTTGGCGAATCACGGGCAGCAAGGTGATGACCCGCATTCCGGGATGATTCCCGGGACGGCGAGGAATCGTCTCCTATGCAGAGGCCCCGCGAAGGAGTTTCGCCATGTCATCCGACCCATCGGGCACGTCAAGCGATTCGAGCCCGCGAGAGGAATCGCGGGCTGCGCGCTCTGGCAGCGCGACGTCTCGCATCGTACTTCCGCCCCGGGGCGGCAATCCCTCGAGCCAGGGTCTGGGTACGACACCCGGGAGCTTCGCGAATCCGGCCGACATCGGTGGCCCGCTCTCCTTCAGCTCCCCCGATTCACCGGGTATGCCCCCGGCCTCCGACAAGACCGCCTGGGATTTCATGCCACCCGACTGGAGGCAGGAGGCCGGGCGCTGGACGCCGCCCGAGGGATTCGAGCCGATCACCCAGCTCGAGCACGCAAGGCTCGGCATCATCACTCCCGAGATGAAGCGCGTCGCCGAGCGCGAGCCGCACCTCAGCGGCGAGCAGGTGCGCGTCGAGGTGGCAGCCGGCCGCATGGTGATCCCCGCCAATCGCGTCCATCTCGCCCACGGCCTCGACCCGATGGCGATCGGTCGCGCGTGCCGCACCAAGGTGAACGCCAACATGGGCGCCTCACCGGTCGCGAGCAGCGGTGAAGAAGAGGTCGAGAAGCTCCGATGGGCGGAAAAGTGGGCCAGCGATACGGTGATGGACCTCTCGACGGGCGGCGATCTCGACCGCACGCGGGAGGCGATCATCCGAAACTCCACGCTGCCGATCGGGACGGTGCCCATCTACTCGATGATCATCGGGCGCACGATCGAGGACCTCGACGAGAAGCTCGTACTCGATCAGCTCGAGCACCAGGCCTCCCAGGGGGTCGACTATTTCACGATCCACGCGGGGGTTCTACGCGAGCATCTCCCACACGTCGCCGAGCGCCTGATCGGAATCGTGAGCCGGGGCGGCTCCCTGCTCGCCAAATGGATGCTCCACCACAGCCGCGAGAACCTGATGTACACGCTCTGGGACGACATCTGCGAGGTGGTGCGGCGCTATGACGTCACCTTCTCGATCGGCGACGGCCTGCGGCCGGGGGGGCTCGCGGACGCGAGCGATGTCGCCCAGTTCGGCGAGCTCAGCGTGCTGGGCGAGCTGACCGAGCGCGCCTGGCGCCACGGCTGCCAGGTGATGGTCGAAGGGCCCGGGCACGTCCCCTTCGATCAGATCGAGTACAACATGAAGCTCCAGCGCCTGCTCTGTCACGGCGCGCCCTTCTACGTCCTGGGTCCGTTGGTGACCGACGTCTTTCCCGGCTACGACCACATCACCAGCGCGATCGGCGCGACGTCGGCGGCCTATCACGGCGCCTCGATGCTCTGTTACGTGACCCCGAAGGAGCACCTCGGTCTGCCCAAGCGCGACGACGTCAAGCAGGGCTGCGTCGCCTACCGCATCGCTGCCCACGCAGCGGACATTGCCCTCGGGATACCCGGCACCCGGGATTGGGACGACGAGCTCACGAAGGCGCGCGCCGCGCTCAACTGGGAGAAGCACTTCGACCTCGCCTTCGACAGCGACGTGGCCCGGGCGTATCACGACGAGGACCTCGACGTCGACACCGACTTCTGCGCGATGTGCGGGCACGATTGGTGCTCGGTGCGGATCAGCAAGGAGATCACCGAGTTCATCTCGGGCAAGGACGAGGAGTATGCCTGGGACAAGCCGCACGTCTCGGCTGCCCTGAGCGAGGAGCAGAAGGCGATCCTGCACCAGCGAGGTGTGCTCTCCCCGGAGGAGCTGCACCGGCTGGCGAACAAGACCAGGGAGCGGGTGCACGCCGACGAGGAGAAACCGGGGTGCCACAGCGACCTCGCTGAAGAGAGCGAGGCGCTGGAGATCCAGACCGCAGCGACGGATTCGGACGCCGAAGAGGCCTCGCCTGCGTAGGGCGAAGACGAGCCGGTTCAGCCTGGTCGACCGTGTCGCGAAAGTCGGGTCGGGTCCGGGATCGGGTGGGTACCCCGAATACAAAGCGCCCCGGGATCTGCTGATCCCGGGGCGTCCCGTCGAAGCCTCCCCCCCCGGATTGGCTTCGATCTTGACTCACTCTTCGTCTCCCTCCTGCCGGAGCTTGAGGGTCTTCTGCACTTCTTCTTCCGATCTTCTGCGTTTTCCTGAAGCCCTCGATTGCGAGCGGCCCCGGTCTCGGCAAAAGACCGTAGAAGCATTCCTAAAGTGTTGAATTTGCGGAAGAATTTCATAGCCGGATCGGAAAGCGTGTTGTATGCTCTGCGGTCACCGAAAAAGATGCGCAATATCAGATACTTAGGCTGACCCGACGCCGACCCTTGGCTATCTTGGGCAGGCTCGTCGGTCGCGGTCGGTCGTAGAGGAATCACTGAGCCCAGCGAAGGCAGGGGCGCCGACGCGCTGACCGGATGTTCGATCGCCGCGTACTGGACGTTCGGATGAACGAATCGGATTGCGTCGCATCGCATCGCTCGTTGCCCTGGTTGAGTTGAAGGAAGGAAGATCGCGGTCGACGGTTGGAAGAACGTTGAGCCAGAGGGCACTGGGCAGCCCGCACCGAGCCGTGAATGCGTGAATGAAGGACGACAAGCGACGACAAGGCGGGGCAGGGTCACGAAACCCTGGTCAGGTTCAGTGCGGCGCGACTACGTGTACGAAGGAGGAACTCTTCGATGGATGTGACGATCAAGCTCTCTCTCGAGTTCAATATCTCCGAAAGCGGTCTCGAGGACGCATTCGACGAGTTTGACGAGCTCACGGTCGAGGGACTGATCCGCGAGCTGCTCGACAAGTCGATCGCTTGCGATGACATCGTGTCCAAGGTCGTCGCTGGTCCCAACACTCTCGAGGAGTACGACGAGGCCGGCAGCGGCTGAGCTTCGAGCTGGACAATCGATGGACGGCTCTGATTCCAGCACCACCCATCGAACGAAGGGACGACCGGACGACGAAGTATCCACCGTCCCCCTCTTCCCTCTCTCCACCGTCGTCCTGCTCCCGCGAATCCAGGTTCCTCTCTACATCTTCGAGCCCCGTTATCGGCAGATGATCGAAGCCGCCCTCGAAGCGGATCGGCGCATCGGCATGATCGCGGTCTCGCCCGAAGGCGCCACTCAGATGAGCGGTGAACCAGAGCTCTATCCGACAGGATCGGTCGGATGCATCGAACACTGCCGGCGCCGTGAAGACGGAACCTACGACATCGTGCTCAACGGAACGGGGCGCTTCCGAATCCTGCGCGAACTTTCGCGACCGCCTCGGCAGCTCTATCGGCACGCGAAGGTCGCGCTCCTCGATGATGCCGAGCCGAGCGCTGATCACGAGCGCATCAAGCGGCTGCGCAGTGAAGCCGCCTTGCGCGCCTGCGAGCTGCTCGAACGAGTCGCCCCCGAGAGAATCGCGGAGCTTCGTCACGGATCGCTTGTGAACTCAGATGACGAGCTCTACGTCAACGCCCTTTCTCTCTCGTTCGATTTCGATACGCGCGAACGTCAGGCCCTGCTCGAGGCCTCGAACGTCACCCGACGGTACGAAGGGCTGCTCTCTCTGCTTTACTTCCGTCTTGCAGAAGCGGAGAGTTGCGGGTCTTCAGACCCGGATTCTCTACAGTGAATCGCGACAAATTAAATTTATCCGAACTTTTATGAAAATCGCTGAATTTCGCCGGATTTTCGAGATCGTGAACAGAGCGAATCGTAGCTTCGGCGGCCATGGATATGCCGTGAACTCGGATCACAAGTGGGACCAAACTGATTGAATTCGCAGCGCGATCCGGAAACCAAACAGCGGTTACATGCGCTCATGCACTGCGACTCGTCACCATCATGCACGTGTATGAGTCTGCGCTCGATTGGGTCGTAGCGACTTTGCGCCGGTCCCACATGATGTGGTTAACTGCAATCGGTTGATCGAAACTCCTCACTGAATTCATCAAAAAGCCATGGATCATCGAAGACCGTGCCAGGCCACGTTCAGGTTTTCAGTTGGTTTTGGTTGGGTCGTTGGGTCGTTGGGTCGTTGGGTCGTTGGGTCGTTGGGTCGTTGGTTGATGGTAATCGGTTGGCTGATGGTGATCAGTCGGTCGGTCAGTCGGTTGATGATGATGATGATCGGGCATCACCGAAGAGCAGGTGACGGAAGGCACGGGTCGACCAGGATCACAGAAGAACACCAAGGACGATTCGGACTCCCAAAAAAGGCATCACGAAAACATGACCTTCTCCCCCGAGGTCTGGGACGGCGTTTTGCGTCGGCTACAGGATGAGTTTCCGGCATTCACGATCGACACGTGGCTTCGTAGTCTGGTCGCGCGTCCCGCCGGAGATGGCATCGAACTCATCTGCCCGAACTCCTTCCATCGCGACCGGGTGCGGGACTACTTCCTGCCGGCTGTGGCTAAATGCATCAAGGAAGAGTTCGGACAGAACCTGACGCTTCGCGTCGCCATCGCCGAAGACAGCCGCACCGTCGCCCAGGCCTCCATCGAAGCCGGCGAATCAACCAAAACGACCGAGAGAATCGCCGACCCCGGTCCCGAATCGAAGAGCGACGATGCCGTGGCACAGCACGGCCGGCGCACCGTGGGCCCCGATTCTGAAATCATCGGCGCCGGCTCGAAGGCCCCTCGACATGATGCCGGGCCCGCGCCCATTCCGGCCCGGACCAACGCCACGCCGACGACCGCCCCGGCCAACCGTCCCGCCTCGGCGATGGGACGAAACGTTTCGCCGGCCGCCTTCGGCTCTCAGCGATTCCGGGACGGGATGTCGCTCGACCGGGCGATCCAGCGGAGCTTCGGGAGCCGGCTCGATGATCTCGCCGCCGAACCCTCGACACAGACGCCCCGCGGCCACGAGGCGGGCGCTCCCGCCGCCCCGCCCCAGCCGCCGAGTGGATTCGGCCGAGGCTCGTCCGCCGGATCGGGGATCGTGCCACGAAGGGGCCCGGCGCCGGCTCCCGGACGCGACGGCGTCGCCAACCGGCGCTCGAGCCTCACCCAGAGTCAGGAGAAGGCCCAGCTCGCACCCCTCACCTTCGATTCCTTCAGCGTCGGTCCCTGCAACGCGCTCGCTCGCGAGGCCGCGATGGCAATGGTGAGGCCCGGGCAGGCCTCGCTCCGGCAGCTCTACCTCGTCTCCGCTTCCGGCCTGGGAAAGACCCACCTCGCCCGCGCGGTGATGTCCGAGTGCCGGGAGACGATCGGCCCGCGGGCGCGCTACACCACCGCCGAGGCGTTCACGAACGAGTTCACCTACGCGTTGCGCAACGATCAGATGGCGGGATTCAAGCGTCGCTACCGCAGCGAATGCGACCTGCTGGTCGTCGAAGACATCCAGTTCCTGGGCGGGCGCAGCAAGACCCAGCTCGAGTTCTTTCACTCGGTCCAGCACGTCCTCGATTGTGGTGGCCGGGTGCTCTTGACGGGAGAGCAGTTCCCTCAGGAGCTGACCGACCTCGAGCCGAGGCTGCGAGCCCGGATCGCCAACGGCTTCGTCGCGGAGATCGAGTCGCCGGATGCAGTCGTGCGGCGAAATATCCTGCGCTCGAAGGCGGCCCACGGCGGGATCCGACTCCCCGAGGATTGTCTCGAGCTGCTGGTCGAGCGGGTCCAGGGCAATGTGCGCGAGCTCGAGGGCGCATTGATCCAGCTCGTCACGACTGCGTCCCTGCTGGGCAAACCGATCGACGTCGGCCTCGCCGAGGCGGCGCTCCAGCGCCGGGTCCGCAAGGCGAGGAGCCTCGGGCCCCGTCCCCTGCCCGAAGACATCATCCCCATCGTCGCGAGCTTCTTCCGCACGACCCCGACCGCGATGGCCTCGCGCTCCCGCCGGCGCGACGTGCTGCTACCGCGTCAGCTCGCGATGTATCTGTGCCGCCGATACACCGATGCTTCTCTGACCGAGATCGGACGCGCGCTCAACCGCGATCATCCATCGGTTACCAACTCGGTGCGACGCATCGAGCGTGCGGTACTCGAGAAGGTCCAGCTTCGCTACCAGGTCGAGGCCCTGATCACGCGCCTCGATGAGCTCGGCTACACGCCGAATCATGCGGTGATCGTTGCTCCGGCCTCACCCGGATCATGAGGTCTCGCGCAGCCGGCCGCACGGACTCCTGCCCGAAGCAGAGCTGATCGTCGATCGACGTCCGGCCCCCGCTTCGAGTCACGCCAAGATACGTGGACCGTTGATTGGGTCGGACGCACCATCGGCAGCTCAGGGGCCTCCGAGGTGGCTCCCTGCCGGCCAAAATGCGGATTGGAGCCGGAGACCCATTCTTCGATCCACCTCCCACGCCATGCGCCGCCCGTCGCGCGGGGCTCGGACGGCGCATGAAGCAGCCCCCGGTCGGCGATTCGATCCAGTCGATTCGTCCTGAATCAGACCGCGGGCTTCTCCAGCCACTTTCGTCGACCTCTGACGCACTTTGTCGATCGATTGTCCAAGTCGATCGAGTTTTGTCGGTTTTCATCCTCTTTTGACCGGGTTTTGTCGGGCTTTACAGACGCTCTGTCGGGGCATGGATCTGTGTCGGGTCGTGACCGGCTGTGTCTGGCTGCCGAGGGTCATCTGACGGGGTTGTGTCGAAGTTTTGTCGAGTGCCCGTGAGCCCTAACCCCGCACACACCGGGAGAGGCGATCTCTCATCGGCAAGCGTCAAGCGGGACCCCTGATCTGCCGAAAAAACGAGGGGAGAGGGAGTGCCCATGCCCCTGTGGGGTTTCAAATCGAGCCCGCAGTCCAAGGGGTTTCCAATCTGGCGAAGGCCCTTCCAGAGCCTTCCGACGAGGATCGGCTTCTTCGTCCTGGGCGCGACCCTCTGCACCTCACTGGTCGTCACCGGAATCTCGCTCAAATCGATCGACTCCTTCCTACGCGAGAGGGTGACCCGGAAGTTCCCGACGCTTCTCGAGAACGCCAACGAACGACTCGACCTCTGGTACGCCCAGCGCCGCCTCGACCTCGATGAGACCTCGAAGCAGCGGGCGCTGAGCACGATTCTCGCTGACCTGCGCTTCGCCGGACCCGCGGGCCCGGATGCGGCCATGCGTCAGGAGGCTTCGGCCCTTCTCGCGGCTCGGTTGAAGGAGATGCCGAGCTACGTCTCCCTCTTCGTGCTCGATGAGAGGGGGAGGAGGATCGCGTCGGCGGGAAGCGAGTGCGAGCTCACCATGGGCCTGCTCGAGCAACTCCGCGGCCCCCTCGAATCCAGCATCAGTCGCGTCGCCTTCGTCGCGGGCGAGCGTATCCAGATCGCCACGGTTCGGATGGAGCCGGCGGGAGGAGCCCGGGGATCGCGGCTCCACGGAGGGCTGAGGCTCACGGATCTCGACGCGATCATCGCGAGCCCCAGCCTCGGCGCCTCCGGGCACGTTTACGTCGCGGGGCCCGACGGACGCATCGTGATCTCCGCCGGCGGCAAGCGGCTCGGAACCTTTCACCGGGCTCCGATCCCCGCCCCGGGTGCACCGGCCGAGCTCGTCGTCGATTCGAATCACTCGGGCGAGAGCCGGGTGAGCATCGCCCGACGCTTCGGCCGCTTCGGCTGGACGGTAGTGGTCGAAGAGGGCTACGGAGAAGCCTTCGCCCCGGTGGCGAGCGCGATCCGCCGGGTCCTCGGAATCAACCTCGCGATCATCGCCCTCTTTGGCGTCGTGGCGTATCGGGTCGCGGTGGTGATGGTGCGGCCCATCGATGCCCTCTCCTCGGCCGCCCGCCGCATCTCCCAGGGCGAGAAAGACGTGCGCATCCCCCACCGCGATTCCCTCGACGAGGTCGGGCTGCTGACGCGTGCCTTCAGCGAGATGACGGGACGCCTCGCCACCCATTCACGCGAGCTCGAGGTCACCCACCGCAAGGTCGAGGAAGCGAATTCCCGGCTGCGCAGCCAGAACGACGAGCTCCAGCGCATGAACGAGGTCCTGGCCCAGCTTTCGATCACCGATGGGCTCACCCAGCTCCACAATCACCGCTACTTCCAGGAATTCCTCACGAACGAGGTAAAGCGCACCGACCGAACCGGCGAGCCCCTGTCCTTGATCCTGGTCGATATCGATCATTTCAAACGCTGGAACGATCGTCTGGGCCACGCGGCAGGGGACGAGATCCTGCGCCGCATCGCCGAAGTGATGAATACCCTGATTCGAGGCACGGATCTGCTGGCTCGCTATGGAGGCGAGGAGTTCGCCCTGGTGGCGCCCGGAACGACCCTCGAGGGAGCCGTGCAGCTGGCGGAGAAGATGCGGGCGACGATTGCACAGACGCGCTTCTTCCTCGATCCGCCGAGCGAGCACGACAATGTGACGGTCTCGATGGGAGTGGCGCTCTACCACGGCGATCGGATGAAGCTCTTCAAAGACGCGGATCAGGCGCTCTATCGCGCAAAGGCCGCCGGGCGGGATTGCGTGATCGTCGCGGGGGAGGGCGAGGGAGGCGAGGAGTCGGTCGGAGACGATTGATTCGTTTCGATCCTCCCTTGAATGGAGTCGGGGAAATGATCCGGGAGGATGCGAATCCCTATCCGTCCTCACCTTGCCGACTCACTCCGGTGCGCCAGGCCGACGGTCCCCGAAAATCGAACTCGTCGAAGTTCACCCCGGCCAGCGGATCCCTGCCTTCCAGGAAGAGTTCGAGATAGCTGAGCTGATCGAGACCCCAGAAGAGCTCATCCCCCGCGATCATGGTCGGGATCCCAAAGACACCGCGCTGGATCGCCAGCTCGGTCTCGCGCTGCAGGCTCTCCCTGGCGGTCTGCGAATCCGCCGCGTCGACCAGCGCAGAGCCGTCGAGGCCGGCCGCGTCGAGGGCTCTTGCGATATCCGCAGCATCGCCGATGTCTCCCCCTTCGGCCCAGCGCAGGTCGAAGATCGCGCGCACGACCAGCGCTTGATCCTGCCCCGATACCGCCGCCAGGGAGGCACGAAGCGCGCTGAGGGGCTTGAAGGGATGATGCCTGGGCGGCCGGAAGGGAATGCCGCGCGTGAGCGCGTGGCGCATGCACTCCCTTGCGGTATGAACGGCCTTGGGAGGAATCTCGGCGGGTCCCCGTTGACTCCAATGGTTCAGCAGGCCCGCGAAGAGCACGGGGCGCAGGCGCAGCTCGACACCTTGACGTTCACACAGGGCGGGGATTTCGCGCGACGCGAGATACGCATAGGGGGACAGGTAATCGAAATAGAAGTCGGTTTTCACGATGGGTCCTCCAATGTCACGAGGGCCGGCCCGATTGGCGACCCGAGTCCCAGATCATCGCAGCCTACGGCGAAGCCGGTGAGCCCAGGAGTTTCGTTTCGGGTAGATGGGCGTCGGATCGTCCGGCGGCCTCGTCTTCCAGCGGCGGTGGCTCCAGATCCACTGCTCGGGGACCTCGCGAATCGCCCGCTCGATCGCGGCGTTCATCTTCGTGACGTTGCGGACCAGGGCTCCCTCTGGATCCTCCTCGTCGGATTCCATCAGGATCGGGGGATAGACCTTCACGGTATGTCGCAGGGAGGTTCCCTCGCGAAACATGAAGAGGGGCACGATCGGAATTCCACTCCTCATGGCGATCCGCACCGGCCCCGACCGCGTGCACGCCTCGAGGCCGAAGAAGGGCGCGAAGACGCCTTCATCGACCCGCGCGTTCTGGTCCACCAGCAGGCCCAGATAGCGACCCCGCCGGATCGCCCTGAACACACCGAGCGCCGCCTTCCCGAGCTTCACCGTCTCGAGCCCCGACCGGTGACGTTCGCTCATGATGATCCGCTCGAGCTGAGGGTTCTCGAGCTCCTGATGAACCACGCTCAGGGGAACGCCCGCGTTCACGAGCGCGGCCCCGCAGAGCTCCCAGGATCCGATGTGGGCGGAGGTTCCCACCACGGCGCCCGTCGGGCAGGCGGCCGACGCTTCGTCGAGGTTCGACATCCCATCGAACCCGACCCCCGCCACGACTTCCCGGGCCTGGGAGCCCGAGAGGAGACAGAGCTCCGCCAGGCAGCGCCCCCAGTTGGCGAAGCTCTCCACCAGGATTCGCTCACGCTCGTCGGGTGACTTCTCCGGAAACGCGATCTCGAGATTGATCCGCGCGTCCGAGACCCTCGGCGCACCGAGACGCGCATAGCCACGCCCCACGAGAGCCGCGAGCTCGACCGACGCATGATGGGGTAGATGGGACAAGAGCCAATGCGTCGTCCATACGGCTGCGGCGAGAAGGCTCCGGCCGATCGCGCGCATCAGCGCCTGCGCGTGATGCGAATCCCCGCGTAGTCGAGCACTCCCGCGATGGGCTTCGGCTTGCGGACGCTGATCGTGACCCATGAGATCTCGAAGGCCTCGAAGAGCGCGCTTGCGATCCTCTCGGCCAGGGCCTCCACGAGCTTGTGGTCGCGCCCTTGCACCACGCCCGCGACGACGTCGTAGATCGCCTGGTAATCGTAGGTCTTCTCGAGGTCGTCGCTGCGTCCCGCCGCACGCAGATCGAAGCCGACTTCGAGGTCGAGGCGCACCGGGCGACGCATGCGACGCTCGGCGGCGGTCACGCCCAGGGCTGCGGGGACCTCGACACCTTCGAGGAGGATGCGGTCCTCCCGCTCCGGATGAGTGAGATCACTCAAGACGAACCGGCCCACTCCGACACCATGCTCGTCAGCTCGGCGATCAGCTCCTCGCGCATCGACTCGGGCTCGAAGATGCGGCTCAGGGAGCCGACCGCCAGGGCACGTTCGACCGAGTGGATCTGGTCGAACTCCTCGGCAATCTCCGCCTGCTTCTCGAGGGTGACGTCGTTGATGACGTCGTTGAGCGCCTCGCGCGACTCGACCGTCGGGCTCAGACGCAGGGCACGCTCCTTCTCGTGCACTCGCGGGTCGGCGAGCGCTCGGGCCCTCACATCCCGGGCGAAGACGACCTTCGCCGCGGGCCCGCCGCCAATCACCGATGCGTAGGAGCCCGTGAGAGCGAAGGCGCGCAGGGAGTCATTGAGTTGCTGGGAGAAGACCACGTAGGCCCCGCCGTGATAGCGCGACACGACCTGGAAGATGAAGGGGCCGTCGAAGTTCACCACCGCACGCGCGATCTCGGCCCCGTACTCGAGTTGGAGCTTGCGCAGGGATTCGGGCGAGCCGTCGAAGCCCGACAGATTCGCGAGCATCACGACCGGGCGGCGGCCGCTCGCGGCGTTGATCGCGCGAGCGACCTTCTTCGATGAGAGCGGGAAGAGAGTGCCTCCGGACCAGACCTCGGGACCATCGTGGGGCCGATAGCCGTCGCGCGGAAGGTTGTTGCTCTCGATCCCGATCAGCGTCACGGGCCAGCCCCCCAGATGCGCGTCCCAGACGATGGCCGTCTCGGCCCCCGCCATGGTGCGCCAGCGCTCGAGGTGACCGCCGTCCTGATCCGCCACTGCGTTCATCACCGCGCGCATGTCGAAGGGCCGCTTGCGTCCCGGGTTCGTTTCATCGGAGAAGATCTCTCCGACCGTACCGAAGTCGAAACCCTCCTCGGGTGAGAGGGGGTGGTCGCAGATCGAGCGATCGCAGGGATCCTCGGACGCGAATCGCCGCGGCCCCGACTCGCCCGGGACCACATAGCTGTATTCATAGTACTGGTAGAGGGTGTGGTAGCCCTCCGCCAGGTTGCGAGCCGAATACTGCGCTTCGCCGTTGGGCCCCATGATGCGCTCGAAACCGCCGATCGCCTCCTCGTTCTCGGCCGCGACGGCGCCGGATGCCTCGAGCGCCGCTCGGCCGGTGAGAACCATCGAGGCCCGCGGTGTCATGATGAGCGCGCCGCGCGTATGCATCAGCATCGTCGCAAGGGCATCGAAGTAGCTCTGGGCTCCAACGTTCGTGCCGGCGACCAGGAGATTGATCTCGCCGCCATCCTGGGTGAAGTTGACGATGCTGCGCACCACTCGCGCCGTGGCGTCGAGATTCTCGGTGCCGCTGTCCATCGCGATCTTCGCTCCGCTCGAGACCGGCACCCACTCGAGAGGAATCCGCAACTCCCGGGCAAGGTCGAGCGCCGCCACGATGCGATCGCACTCGGGACTCGCGAGCGCCCCCATCCCGCGCGTCGGATCCGAGAGCACGAGCACTCTCTTCATACCCTCGGGCACCTTCTCGGTTGGAGTCGAGATCACACCGAAGACGACGGACGATTGATTTCCACCCGGCTCACGATCGACCTGGACCGCCTTGGGGATCGCGCTCGCGGGGTCGAGGTCGTACTCCTCGAAGCTACCGCTCGGCAGGCCGAGCTGGCCCTGGGCGCCGTCGACGGCCTCGCGCTCATCCGCGGTGAGCATGCCGATGATCTCGTAGGGATAGACCCGGCGGCGACGGCGCGCGGCGACGACCTTGCGCTCATAATCACGGGCCGGCTCGAGAGGGAGGTAATGCGGCTCGCGTTGGGAGATTTCCATTTGCGGCCCTGTATCGGTAATCACGATCTCGACGGCATGGGGCGGCGTCTCGGGTGCCTCTGGGTCGATCACGCTCAAGCGAACCGTCACCTTCTCGAGGCCGAGGTGACGAGTCGCGGGCGCCAGACGTCGGGAGAGCTTCGCCGCCGTATCGCGCTCGAGAGCGATCGCGGGCGCAACGAAGATGGCGATGCGATTCCACTGCAACCTGCGGCGGGGATCCCGAGTCTGCAGAATCGTGCGCAGGCTTCGGGCGGCGCGGTGAAACACCCGAACGAAGGATTGCAGGCGAACCTCGAGCTCGGGAGACGACTCCGGCGAGCGATTGCGCGCGTCCGCAAGCACGAAGACCCGCTCATCGCCACCGCCGTCCCGGGAGCGCCCGTAGAAAGCGTAGATCCCCTCCTCGCTCGGCATCGGCTCGAGGTCGAAGTTCTTCAATCGCGCAAGATCGACCCGTTCGGCGGTCTCCGGATGCAGGTTGAGATAGTCGTGATTGACGACGTACCGCCGCTCGCTCGTCTCACCTTCCTCGTCCTTCTCAGCTCCCTCCTCGAGCTCCTGTCCGATGGGCTCGAAGGTCTTGCAGTCATCCCGCCCCTCGTCGCGCAGGAGCGAGACGGTGAACCGGCACGAGAGAGAGCGCCTGGCAGAGAGTTCGCCGAGCTTCGCCTCGAGCTGGGGCTCGAGCTCGTCCGAGGCCTCGGAGATCAGCAGCTCGATGGCGTGCACCCGCGGAGCCTTGGGGCGGTCGGTGAGCCTCTCGGCTGCGCCACAGAGCGCGCTCACGACGGCGCTCATTTCCTCTTCGCTCGCCGTGCCCGCCAGCACGAGCCCCACTTCGGGATACTCGACGGCCAGGATCCTCACCCCTTCGACCTTCACGATGCCGTGGGCGTTGGGAACGAGCGGCGCGTAGATCCGCAGCACGTGGGCCGCGAGGCCGATCTCACGTCGGCTCGCGTCCTTCGCTCCGATCCACCCGCCCACGCGATCGAAGACGCGCTTCGCCGCCGCCGCGACCTCGAAGAGTACGTTGGCCGAGGGTGCGATGGGCTTGCTGTCGTGGGTGCGGAGCCAGGACTCGAGATCCTTCGATCGCTGATCCGCCTGGCGCTCGACCTCACGCTTCTCGAAGAGGACGTAGTGAGCCTCGAGGGCCGCGTCGGCGAGGGAGTCGGAGAGACGCCCCCGCATCCGGGTAATGCGAACCAGCGTCCCGGCGAGCTGGCGATCCTTTTCGAAGTCGATCCCCTGCTCCGCCAGGTTGACGAGCAGATGGATCACACCCTGCACCAGCTTGAGGCGAAGCTCTGGCTCGACCTGGGAGGCGAAGAGGCGCAGGACCGCACGCTCGAGGGCATCCGTCGGAGTCAGGTCCGGAACGCCGTACTGGGCCATGGCCCGGCGCACGAGATCGAGAAACTCCTCCGCAATGCCCGCCCCCGACGCATGCAGACGCCGCACGTACATACGAAAGCGCGCGTTGTTCGAGGGGCCGAGGGCACCCGAGACCGAGGCCCGAGGCGCCGTGATGAACATCTCTTCGGTGTCGACGAACGTCGTGAGCGAGGCACTGAGCTTTCCGAGCTGCTCGAGGAATCCCTTGGTTACGCCTTCGGGTATCGGGAACTGGAGAAAGGCAACGAGGTCCTCGCCGCGCGCAAGGTTGGCGTCGAAGCCGAGCAGAACCCGGCGAATCTCCTCCAACACCGCGTCGGTGGCCTCCTTGCGCTCGGTTCGAGCGGCGCGATCCGCCGCGAGCAGGTTCGGCTCGTGAAGCGGGTGGTCATCGGATGGATCAAAGAGGAGTGCCAGGGGATCGGGCTGGTCGGGCAGCGAGACCCGCGGCTTGCCGGGCTCAGGCTCACTCTCATCGGCTGCCGCGGGGTCGATCACCAGCAGCACCTCCCCGGCACTCACCTGCTGGCCCTTGCGAACCCGAATTTCGGAGACGACGCCCGAGAGCGGGGCCTGGAAGCCGATCTCCATCTTCATCGCTTCGAGCAGGCCCAGCGAGTCTCCGGCGCGCACGCGATCACCCTCGGCCACGTGGACTCCAACCACCATCGCCGGGGTAGACGAAACAACCTGGCCGGCGGTCTGCCAGCTGAAGCTGTGGGGATGGCCGTCGGTCTCGAGTCGCAGGCCGAGGTCGGATGCGTCGTAGAGGATTCGGCGCACCCGGTCGTCGATCTCCAGGCGGGCGCGATTGTTCCCTTCCTCTCGCATCGAAGCCCCGACCGCCTTGCCATCGAGGTGAACCCGATAACGCCAGGCCCCCACGGCGTATACGGTAAGGCGATAGGCCTCGCCCTCGTAGCTGAGATCGAGCTGTTGACCGTGAGAGGCCGGGATGCGATCGGGAGAGATGCGCGAGACGTCCGCGTAGAGGTTCATACGGACCGACGCGCGCGCGCGCTGGTAGGCGAGGATCGCTGCGGCCACGAGGGAATCTCGCGCGCGGGATACCGCGCCGGGCGCGGTCGTCTCATTGCGGGTCTCGTTGTAGCGGTCGAGCCAGCTGGTATCGACGCCTCCGGCGCGGTACTCCGGAGTATCGAGAATCTCCAGCAGGTAGCCCTTGTTCGTGGCCCCGCCCTCGATCACGATCTCCAGGTCCTGAAGCACACAGGAGAGGCGCGCGAGGGCATCGTCGCGGCTCTCTCCAGTCGCAATCACCTTGGTGACGAGGGAGTCGAAATCGGGAGGAACGCTGCTCCCCGCCATCACGCCCGTATCGATTCGAACCCGCG
>CBDUYG010000009.1:0-21044 GCA_965371385.1 uncultured Myxococcales bacterium
CCCTACGCGGGCTCTCGTCAACGGGCTCGTTCGGCGGGAAGCTCTGCCTCGATGGTTCCTTCGTACATCATTGAAAAGGTGGAGTCAATCGATAATAGCTGGAACGAGGACGCCGCCCCTGCGCTGGGATCGCATCATTGCGTTCCGGCTGGAACCGGGGTCGGGCGGGCTCCGGTTCTCTGCAACACGCAATAGTGGTTGAGATCTCCCGACTTACCGTCGGAATCGAACTCATCGATCTGTCTCACAGGCAGGTCGTCGAGCAGTGCTCGCATTTCGTCACGATCCGTGAAGTGGCAGTAGCGCGGGAGAGGAGAGGAGGCCCACCCGAGGAGGTGGTCTCCAGGCTCCAGCTGCGCCGGGTCGATCGGGTCGGAGCGCTCGCGATTGAAGGTCTTCCAGTCGAGGATGTGCCTCTCGAAACGCTCCGAGGCTCCGAAGCGCCAGGCCGTGACGACGAGTAGTCCTCGTGCGTCCAGTCGTTCGACGGCTCTGGTGAGGAGGGCGCGTCGGGTCTCGAAGCCGGGCACATGGTGGAGCAGACCAAAGAGGACGATCAGATCGAAGGAGCCTGGAGCCCGCGCCGGCCCGGACAGGGGAAGTGGGTCGCATGTCAGCACGTCGTGGTGAGCGAAGCGTATCCACTGAACACCTCCGAGCGTCTCTTGCGCGATCGTCAGCAGGCTCGGCGAAGAATCGACTCCGAGGTAGACGAAGTCGCCGTGCCAGCGATCGCGCAGGAAGCTCGCGAAGCGGCCGTTGCCGCAGCCGAGATCGAGGACTTCGAGCGGGGAGGGCGGCTCGAGCGCCTCGACGCTGGACAGGACCCGCTCCCAACCCGGCCAGGGATCGCGACGGGTCGCGCTGAAGTCCTCGGCGACCGCTTCGTAGAAGTCCCGATTGATGGCGCTCAGGGCCTGCTGGGTTTTGGGGTTCATCGCTGGCTGCCATACTATATGCGTCTACCTCCGTCCGCCCCGGCCGGCCACCCCTGGAACCCTCCCTTCGAATTCTCATGACCACGACGAACGAGCAGCCGAAGCGGCGAGAGCTCGCACGAGATCCATCGTCCGCGAGCGAAGAGGAGGTCTTCTCCGCTCGTGCGGGTCGCTTCGGTCCCCGCTTCGACCCCGAGCCTCATCGCGTGGAGCTGGTCGCGATCGTACGGGAGATCGAGGCCTTGACGGAGGCCGGCCCCGCCGCGCTCGACGGCATCCTGCGCCGCCATCCCCGGGACGGCAAGGGCTTCTTCTCCCGTTCGGAGATCATCGAGGGCTACCGGACCTTCGCCGCGAGCGAGGCTTTCGCGGAGCCCGAGGAGGCGTTCCTGCGCAAGGTGCAGCGCCGGCCGGTTCGCAGCCAGAGCGGCGTCACGCCGCTCACGGTGCTGACGAAGCCTTTCCCGTGCCCCGGCCGCTGCGTCTACTGCCCCAACGATCTGCGCATGCCCAAGAGCTATCTCTCGGATGAGCCCGGGGCCCAGCGGGCCGCCAACAATCGCTTCGATCCCTACTTGCAGACCTGGAATCGACTCGCGGCCTTTCGCGCGACGGGGCACCCGACCGAGAAGGTCGAGCTGATCGTGTTGGGGGGGACCTGGTCCTTCTATCCGGAGCCATACCAGATCCACTTTGTGCATCGCTGCCTGGACGCGATGAACGACTTCGGAGCGGGTATCGATGGTCGCGACCGAGCGGCGGACGCAACCCGGAGCTTCGCCGGCCTGGGGGAGGGCGTCGATGAACGCGGTTTTTCCGGGCCGGAGTACAACAAGGTCGTCTCCGACTTTCTACGCGTTCGGGGAGGGAGTGATCCCGAGTCGGCCGAGGAGTCGGCGACCTGGGATGAGCTCGAGGGGGTGCAGCGGAGCAACGAGGACGCGATCTGTCGCAACGTCGGCCTCTCCCTCGAAACCCGGCCGGATCATGTGACCGAGGAGGAAGTCCTGCGCCTCCGTCGCCTCGGCTGTACGAAGGTCCAGCTCGGGATCCAGAGCCTTTCGGACGCCGTGCTCGATGCCATCCGGCGGGGTCACGGAGTCGAGGAGTCACGCCGGGCCATCCGACTGCTGCGCCGGGCTGGATTCAAGATCCAGGCGCACTGGATGCCGAACCTGCCCGCCTCGAGTCCGGCCCTCGATCTCGAGGACTACGACCGTCTCTTTGGCGATCCCGACTTCCGCCCGGACGAGCTCAAGATCTACCCGTGCAGCCTGATCGAGAGCGCGGAGCTGATTCATCTCCATGAGGACGGGCGCTGGCGACCCTACGAGCACGAGGAGCTGCTCGAAGTCGTGAGTGGCGCGCTCGAGCGGACCCCGCGCTATTGCCGGCTCACCCGCGTGATCCGGGACATCTCCTCCGACGACATCGTGGTGGGAAACAAGCTCACGAACTTTCGCGAGATCGCAGAGAAGGCCGTGAAAGAGCGGGGAGGTGAGATACTCGAAATACGCCGGCGCGAGATCCGTGGTGAAGACTTCGACGCCGACGCTCTCGAGCTGCGCGCGATCGAGTACGAGAGCTCCGCGGGGAGCGAGGTCTTCCTCGAACTCGTGACTCCCGAGGATCGGATCGTCGCCTTCCTGCGCCTTGCGCTTCCGAGCCGGGAGAGCTTCATCGACGAGATTCGGAAGAGTGCGCTGATTCGGGAGGTGCATGTCTACGGTCATGCGCTGGATCTCGGAGCTCGAAGCGAAGGAAAGGCCCAGCATCGGGGATTCGGGGCCCAGCTGATTCGAGAGGCCGCCCAGCGCTCGCGCGCGGCAGGCTTCGCGGAGATCGCCGTGATCTCGGCGATCGGAACGCGGGGGTACTACCGCCGACGGGGCTTCTCGGACGGAGCCCTCTATCAGCACCTCGCTCTATAGCCCCATAGCCCGACCGCGGCATCCTTCGACGCCGGCCTCGTAGCCCGGGCGTCGGCGTGCCGACTCCAGCCGTGTTCCTCTCGAGAAACTTCAGCAACGATCCTGAACGATTTCCGCGAGGAGCACGACCGAGCTACCCCAGCCTCGCTGGAGTTCCTCCACGCCGGCCGGATGAAGGACGCCTACCCCTCGCTGAACGTCAGCGCATCCTCGTGCGGCTGCGGATCCTTCGCCGCGTCTACGATGATCTTCGAGCCTTCCGGGAAGTCACCTTCGAGGATTCGCAGGGCCAGCGGGTCCTGGATCATCCGCTGGATCACCCGCTTGAGCGGGCGCGCCCCGTACTGCGGGTCGAAGCCGCGCTCGGAGAGCACATCGAGCGCCTCGGGCGTCACCACCAACTCGAGTCGCCGATCCGCGAGGAGCTTCTTCACGCGCTCGATCTGGATCTCTGCGATGTGGTGGATCTGATCGCGCTCGAGCTGACGGTAGATGATGATGTCGTCGATTCGGTTCAGGAACTCGGGCTTGAAGTGGCCGCGCAAGGCATCCATCACTCGACGGTCCATCTCCTCCTCCTGGTCGGCGCCCAGCTCCACGATGTGCTGGCTGCCGATGTTGGAGGTCATGATCAGGACGACGTTACGGAAGTCCACGGTGCGGCCCTGACCGTCGGTCAAGCGACCATCGTCCAGGATCTGGAGCAGCACGTTGAAAACGTCCGGGTGAGCCTTCTCGATCTCGTCGAAGAGCACCACGCCATAGGGCCGCCGCCTCACGGCTTCGGTGAGGTATCCGCCTTCGTCGTAGCCCACGTATCCCGGAGGTGCGCCGATGAGGCGCGAGACGGAGTGCTTCTCCATGAACTCGCTCATATCGATGCGCACCATCGCGTTCTCGTCGTCGAAGAGGAACTCCGCCACGGCCCGGGCAGTCTCGGTCTTGCCGACCCCCGTCGGGCCCAGGAAGATGAACGAGCCCACGGGCCGATTCGGATCCTGGAGCCCCGCTCTGGCACGCCGCACCGCGTTCGAAACCGCGGTGAGTGCGGCGTCCTGGCCGATGACGCGCTGGTGGAGATTGTCCTCCATGTGGAGGAGCTTCTCCTGCTCGCCCTCGAGCATCTTCGAGACGGGGATGCCGGTCCACTTCGAGACGATCTCCCCGATCTCCTCGGCGGTGACCTCCTCGGAGAGGAGCGAGCCGTGCTCGTGCAGCTCGTCGAGGGCCTTCTGCTTCTCTTCGAGCTCGGTCTCGATCTCGACCAGCTTGCCGTAGCGGATCTCGGCGGCCTTCTCGAGCTCGCCCGTGCGCTGGGCCCTTTCGAGCTCGTGCTCGAGCCCCTCCCGGCGCTCGATCAGCTCGCGCACGCCGGCGATCACGCCCTTCTCGTTCTGCCAGCGCGCCTGCAACGCATCCGTCTGGGTCTGCAGCTCGGCGATCTCCTGGCTGACCTTGTCGAGGCGCACCTTGCTGGCATCGTCGCTCTCCTTCTTGAGCGCCTCGCGCTCGATCTCGAGCTGGATCTGCTTGCGTTCGAGATGGTCGAGCTCTTCGGGCTTGGAGTCGATTTGCACCCGCACCCGGCTCGCGGCCTCGTCCATCAGGTCGATGGCCTTGTCGGGCAGGAAGCGATCCTGGATGTAGCGGCTCGAAAGGGTTGCAGCCGCAACCAGCGCCGCATCCTGGATGCGTACGCCGTGATGCACCTCGTAGCGCTCCTTGAGCCCGCGCAGGATCGAGATCGTATCCTCGACCGTGGGCTCCCCCACGAAGACGGGCTGGAAGCGGCGCTCGAGAGCGGCGTCCTTCTCGATATGCTTGCGATATTCATCGAGGGTCGTGGCGCCGATGCAGTGAAGCTCGCCGCGTGCGAGGGCGGGCTTGAGCATGTTGGCCGCGTCGGCCGCGCCTTCGGCGGCCCCCGCGCCCACGATCGTGTGCAGCTCGTCGATGAAGAGGATGATCCGCCCTTCGGCCTCGGAGACTTCCCGCAGAACGGCTTTCAAGCGATCCTCGAACTCGCCGCGGTACTTCGCGCCGGCGATCAGGGAGCCGATGTCGAGGGCCACGACGCTGCGGTCCTTGAGCGAGTCGGGGACGTCGCCTTCCATCACGCGCTGGGCCAGGCCCTCGGCGATTGCGGTCTTGCCGACGCCGGGCTCACCGATCAACACGGGGTTGTTCTTGCTGCGCCGCGAGAGCACCTGGATGACCCGGCGGATCTCTTCGTCGCGGCCCACCACCGGATCGAGCTTGCCGGAGCGCGCGACCGCGGTGAGATCGCGTCCATACTTCTCGAGCGCTTGATACTTGGATTCCGGGTCCTGGTCGGTAATCCGACTTCCACCGCGTACCGACTCGAGGCCCTGCAGAATCGCCTCGTGATGCGCCCCCGCGTTGCGGAGCAGGTCGCCCGCAGGGTCCTTGTCCTTGGAGAGCGCGAGCAGGATGTGCTCGGTCGAGACGTACTCGTCCTTGAAATTGTCGGCTTCCTTGAAAGCCGCATCGAGGACGCGCGAGGTCGCTGAACTGAGCTGGGGTTGTGCGCCGCCCGTGACCTTGGGGATCTGGGAGAGCAGCTCTTCTACCCGCTCCAGCAGCGGCTGGGGGGCCACCCCCAACTTCTGCAGTACCGGCAGCGTGCTGCCTTCCGGCTGGGAGAGCAGGGCCCCCAGCAGGTGTGCGGGCTCGATTTGACTATGACCCCGCGAGACCGCCGTGTTCTGCGCCTCGCTGAGGGCTTCCTGGCCTTTGATGGTGAGCTTGTCGAATCTCATGGTCCCGAAGACTCGGCACGATCCCTCGAGCGTCAACCTGCTCGCGCGAATTCGTGGCCGTGAGAGCCATTGTGTTCGAGATCAGCCTGCACGGCGCATCGGAACGAAGATCGTCGCATCTCGGCGGCGGATGAGAAGCAGCACACTCTCATCCGCGGATGAGAGCTGCTTCTTCAGGGCGCCCGTATTGTCGATCTCATTGCGGTCGACTTCGATGATCACATCGCCTCGCTGCAAGCCCGCCTCCCCGGCCGGACTCCGGGGCTCGACACTCGTTACGACGACGCCGTGGTCGGCCTCCATTCCCAGCTGGTTCGCGATCTCCGGCGTCAGATCCTGCACCGCCAGGCCGAACGTGGAGAGGTTCCCCTTCCCCGGGCCATTCGTGGCGATCCGGGGCTCCTCCATCGCGCCGAGCTTCACCCTCATCGACTTGCGCTCTTTGTTGCGAATCACGACGACCGTGACCTTCTTGTCCACGGGAGTGCTGGCCACGATGATGGGAAGCTCTTCGTTGTCGGCGATCGGCTTGCCGTCGAACTCGACGATCACGTCGCCCCGCTTGAAGCCCGCCTTCTCGGCCGGCGTGTCGCTGATGACGTCGGTCACGAGTGCACCGGAGTCGGTCCCGAAATTCTCCGCCAGCTCCCGGGTGACCGGCTGGATCTGGACACCGAGCCAGCCGCGTGTGACATAACCCTCGCTGCGCAGCTGGGGCAGAATCTGCTTTGCCATGTTGATCGGCACGGTGAAGCCGATGGTGTTGGCGGCGGGATTGATCGCAGTGTTGATCCCGATCACCTCGCCTGCGAGGTTGATGAGGGGGCCGCCGGAGTTGCCGGGGTTGATCGCGGCATCGGTCTGTATGAAGTTCTCGTAGTGGGCGATCCGGTGGGCGGTTCGTCGGTTCGTCGCACTGACGATCCCCGCCGTCACCGTGTGCTCGAGTCCATACGGATTCCCGATGGCCACGACCCATTCGCCGGGACGCACCTCGTCGGAGTCGCCGAGGGGGATCGCCGAGAGATCATCCTCGCTATCCACCTTGATGAGCGCGATGTCGGTCTTCTCGTCGTAACCGACCACCTCCGCATCCAGCTCCTTTCCGTCGAGGAACATGACGGTGATGGTGTCGGCCTCTCGCACGACGTGGGCGTTGGTGACGATGTAGCCCTCCGGCGAGATCACGAAGCCGCTGCCCTCGCCCTGTTGTTTGAATTCCCGTGGCTGAGGTGCCGGACCGCCCCGGCGCTGGAAGGGATTGTCGAAGAAGTCTCCATGGCCAAAGGGAAAGCTGGCTCCCTGCACCGTGGAGGATGTGCGGATGTTGACGACGGCGGGTGAGACCTGCTCGGCCAGGTCGGCGAAGCTGTTGGGGACGCCGATGGGCTGGATCGGGGGTGCGTCGCTCTTCTCCTTCCAGAAGACACCCTCGGGCGGGGTATCCTCGTCGCCGTCGTCTCCGAAGAGATCGAGAGAGTGGGCGGGGCTCGCCACCATCGGCAGGCTCAGCCCGCCGAGGGCGATCCCGATGACGACGGCGAGGGCCGTCCGAAACAGGGGGCGATCGTTGATCTTCGTATTGCTTGCCATGGCTCTTCCCGTTGCTCCTCGAGTCACGCAGTGGGATGTCCTTCCGCTGCGATTCCAGTTCTCTCCGCTTCTCTCCAGTTCCGTCCAGGTCGGTTCGTCCAACCTGCCGGGCGTCCCGTTCCGATGATCCCCGATCTCGCGAGTCATGGACACGGCGGGGTCGGTTCCCGGAGACCCTCTGCGCCAGGTCCGAGGTTCACTACGACCCCGTTTGCCGCAGCCGGGTTCCCTTCCGCAACGGGCCGCTAGAGGAGATCCAGGGTCACCGGGTAGCGCCGGCCGTCTCGTAGGACCACGAGGTAGGCTGCCTTCCTTCCCCGCAGATCCACCAGGGCTCGCCGCAGGTCGTTTCGGTTCCGAAGTGCGCGCCCGTTGATGGCCAGCAGAACGTCACTGCGCTCGAAGCCCCGTCGAGCTGCGGGCCCCCCGCGGACGACCTGGGCGATGACGAAGCCGCCCCTGGGGTCCGGCTCCATTCGGACCCCGAGCAGCTTCTTCGCGAGATTGTCGATCTGCTCCGTAGGGATTTCGTCGGCAAGTATATTGACTCCGATTCTCGAGCCATTTCGCCACACCTCCAGGACGATCTCCTGCCCTGCAACCACGGTCTTCAGATGCTTGAAGAATTCCCCGGCCCTTGGAATCGGATGGCCGTCCATCTCGAGTACGACGTCCCCGCGTCGCAGTCCTCCAAGAGCTGCCGGGCCCTTCGGATCTACAGTGTTCACCAACGGACCGAAAACTCCGTCGGGCAGGTCCATGACTTCCTGGAGGGCCGGATCGAGCTCCTGGAATTCGAGCCCGAGCCAGACCGGCAGGATCTCGCCGTGCTCGATCAGCTCGGAGGCGATGCGCTTGGCGACGTCGATGGGGATCGCGAAGCCGATGCCGTCCGCCTGGGTGTTGATCACGGAGTTGACGGCGATCAGGCTCCCCTCGGCGTTGAGCAGGGGGCCCCCGGAGTTGCCCGGGTTGATCGACGCATCGGTCTGCAGGAAGTTGTGATAGACGCGCTGGCCGATGTTGAGGGAGCGGTTGAGTGCCGATATGACCCCGGTCGTCACCGTGTTGGACAGACCGAAGGGGTTTCCGATCGCGATCACCGGCTCGCCGATCATGAGATCCGCCGAAGTGCCCGGGGCAACCCAGGGCAGCTCGGCCTCGGTATCGATGCGCAGCACCGCGAGGTCGTTGTTGGGGTCGGCACCGATCAGATGGGCCTCGAACTCCCGGCCGTCTCGCAGACTGACCCAGATCCGGTCCGCCCTCGAGATCACGTGCTCGTTCGTCAGGACGTGGCGTTGGGAGTCGATGATCACCCCGGAGCCGAGATTTTGCCGAGTCTGCGGCAGCTTGCCGCCTTCGAAGAACCGGCGGTAGAACTCGAGGGCGTCGGAGCTCGGTGGGCCGGCACCGAAGGGGTTCGGCTGCGAAGCGACTTCGATCGTGCGGATGTTCACGACGGCGGGCCCCACCCGCGCCACGACCTCGACCGTGGCCGTTCGGCGCAGGAAGGGGTCGGCGGCCTCAGCGCGACCGGCGCCCAGCAGATTGACGCCGATCAGGAGCGGCACGATGAGCCACTCCGCTCGGGTGAATGCGAACCCGAACGCCGGTTGCGACCGAATCGAAGGAATCCTTGAAATCAATGCAGTTTCTCTCCAGAGCCAGAGCATACTACCGCGGCCGCTCGACGAGAACTCCCCGTCTGGCCCCGTCGAGTGAGGAGGGGTTCAATCCGACCCGCGCATGCTTAGCCCGGTTCGACGTTCGCAGGGCAGATCGATGCGAAACCGCCGCCGGGCCGGCTGCCTGGCGAAATCGAATCCGGCTCCGGAAGCAGTGGGAGGGCAGATGAACGCGTTGATTCCTGAGCTTGGCGAGAGCTTCAGGGCCACCTTTGGGCGAGCGCCCGAGTGGAGCGCGCGTGCACCGGGCCGGGTCAACCTGATCGGCGAGCATACCGATTACAGTGAGGGGCTCGCGCTCCCTTGTGCGATCGAACGCGAGCTCTGCATGGTGGCGGCGGCGCGCGACGACGGCTGGATTCGGGCCTGGTCCCGGGATCGGGGCGAGTCGGCCGAGTTCTCGAGCTCGGCGCTTCGGCGCTGCGGCGCCTGGACCGACTACCTGCAGGGCGTCGTCCATGCTGCGCACGAGCGCGGCTTGCCCGTGTCGGGAATGGACGTCGCGATCGCGAGCGAGCTGCCCTCGGAGTCCGGTCTCTCGAGCTCGGCGGCCCTGTCCGTCGCCTTCTCCCGAATCCTCGCCGCGACCCAGGGGCTCGAGTGGAGTCCGGTCCTTCACGCGGAGCTGGCGCATCGCGGAGAGAATTACTTCGTCGGCAGCGGATGCGGGATCCTCGACCCCTTTGCCGTAGCGCTCGGGAGGCGGGATCATGCAATTCGGATCGACTGCCGCACCCGGGAGGTGTGCGCCGTTGCCCTGCCCTCGGATCGCGTTCGCATCCTGATCGCGCACTCGGGTGTCCGTCGCCGACTCGCACCGAAGCAGAGCGTGGGCGCATCGCCGGACTCCGGGGGCGGATATCTCGACCGGGTGAGCGAGTGCAGCGAGGCCGTTGCGGCGGCGCGACAGGCGGGAATCGTGGGCGCCGGGGCTCGCGCCCTGCGCGACCTCGCGCCGGGCGATCTTCCGGGGTTGGAGCGCTCGCTCGAGCCGCGGCTTTTTCGCCGCGCTCGCCACGTCATCCTCGAGAATCGCCGGGTCGAGCTCTTCTGCGAGGCGCTGAGGCGCTCGGACTTCGAGGCGGCCGGCGAGCTTCTGCGCGAAGGTCAGCGCAGCCTTCGCGACGACTACGAGGTCTCGACTCCCGAGCTCGACCATCTGTGTCGGGTCGCTGATCGTCTACCGGGAGTCTACGGTTCGCGGCTCACGGGTGCGGGCTTCGGAGGCTGCAGCTTGCACTTGATTTCCCCGGACGCGGGAGGCGAGGTGAGCGAAGCACTGGCACATGCGTTCGAGCAGCGCTTCGGAGCCCGTCCGGCGATCATCGAGACCGGCGCCGCCGAGGGGGCCTCGGCCGAGGCCTTGTAGAAGTCGAGCAGCCCGTTGAAGAAATCCTCGGTCGCCATGCACGGCCCTTTGACCCGATCTCTGCGTTGGGGGCCCGAAGCTGGGCTTCCCGGTCGACGTGGACCGCGGAACCTCGCTGGGGCAGATCATTCTGATCCGGGTTCCTTCCGCAACCCGTCAGCGGGAGGCCCGGTCGAGCGCAGCTCGAAGCTCCGCCGCGGCCCTGCGCGGATCCGGATCCATCAGGACAGCCCCCGTGACCGCAATCCCCGCCGCACCAGCACGCACGACATCGCCGCAGGCGCCCGCGTCGATCCCGCCCTGGGCGAGCACGGGAATGCCGCAGTGGCTGGCCTGCGAGATGGCTTCGAGGCCGAGGGGAGGGCGGCTGCTCGACTTCGAGAGGGGAGCGTGGATGGGGGCGAGGTGGACATAGTCTGCGCCCTCGCCGGCCGCGGCCGCGACCTCTTCGACACAGTGAGCCGAAACGCCGATCCGGGCGGCAGCGCCGAGCAGACGCCGAGCGTCGGATATCGATGGGGCATCGAAGCCGAGATGGACACCTTCCGAGCCGACCGCGAGAGCGACGTCGAGGCGGCGATTCACGATCAGCGAGATTGCGCGCCCTGGGGCCGCCTCGCGGGCGGATGCCGCGATTTCCCGGGACAGCACCGCGAGCGGCCCCGCATCCAACTTGCGCTCGCGGATCTGGATCCAGTCGACACCCCCCGACACTGCAGCCCGCACGGCGCTGAGAATGGGAATCCGACAGACGGACCGGTCGAGGACGAGGCAGAAGATCGGGCGCAGGCTCACCGCAGCGGCTCCGTCATGCGCGCCTCGAATTCCAGAGGGGTGCTCCCCTGAATCATCCGGTCCTTCCATGCGGCTCTACTGCATTCCGGCAGCAACTCGCGAAAATGGGGCTTCAGCGGCCCCGTACTCGTTCTTGATGAGCACGATCGTCGCGAATGGAGCCGATCACTCCGATCACTCCATAGGGTCTAGAAGCTCGCGATCCCGTCGAGGGGGCTCGAGGCCGAGGCGTAGAGCTTGCGGGGCATGCGCCCGGCTTCGTAGGCGAGGCGTCCCGCCTCGATCCCCAGTCGCATGGCGCGAGCCATCGCAACGGGATCCTTCGCGTGCGCGATTCCGGTGTTCATCAGCACGGCCGTGGCGCCGAGCTCCATCGCGATCGCGGCATCACTCGCCGTCCCCACTCCCGCATCGACGATCACAGGCACCTCCACGGTTTCGAGGATGATGCGCAGGTTGGCGGGGTTGCGGATTCCGAGGCCCGAGCCGATCGGGGCTGCCAGGGGCATCACGGCGGCGCAGCCGATGGCCGCGAGCTTCTGGCACGCGACCGGATCGTCGGTCACATAGGGAAGTACGGTGAAGCCGTCTTCGACCAGGATGCGCGCAGCCTCGATTGTTCCCGCCACGTCGGGAAAGAGAGTGCGCTCGTCTCCAATGACCTCGAGCTTGATGAGATCGGTGGAGAGCAGCTCGCGGCCCAGTTGGGCGGTGGTGATCGCATCCTCGACCGTATAGCAGCCGGCCGTATTGGGCAGGATCGTGTACCGCTCGGGGGAGATCACATCGAGTAGCCGGGGCCCCTTGGAGGCATCGAAATTCACCCGGCGCAGTGCCACCGTGATCATCTCCGCGCCGCTCGCTTCGACGCATTCCAGGTTCTGCTCGAAGGATTCGTACTTGCCCGATCCGATGATCAGCCGCGAATCGAAGCCTCGATTCCCCAGCGTATATGCGTGCGACATGATTCAGCCTCCTCCCACGGCTTCGAGGACTTCGACCCGATCGCCGTGACTCAGGACGACCGTCCCGTAACGCGACCGGGGAACGACCCCGCGATTGTGTGCCACGGCGAGCCTGCGGTCCGCCATTTCCAGGATCGTGAGCAGCTGGCTGATGGTGCAGCCCGATGGGATCGAGACCGGCTCTCCGTTCACTTGGATCACCTGGACGCTCACCTGGATCTTCTCTTGCTCGCTCACTCACCTCATCGTAGCGGCTGTGGTGGGGGTGCGAGCGGGATTGCCGCTCCTTTTTCGCCACGGCGCGATACTCTTTGAGGGAGGGGATCGGTTTCATCACCTTCCTCGGTCCAACTCCCCTCTTCAGACCCAGCAGGCGGGACGATGTTTTCCGGGATGTCCGACGAAAATGCGAGCGAGGCGACGATCGATCTCGCGGCTCTGCGCGCGAATGCGGAAGAGGCCTCGCGCCTCGCTCGCGGTCGGGAGATCTTCGCCGTCGTCAAGGCGAACGCCTATGGGCACGGAGCGGTCGAGTGCGCGCGCTGCCTGCTCGAAGTGGGCTGCAGCTACCTGGTCGTGACCACGACGAAGGAGGCGGCAGAGCTGCGCTCGGCTGGCCTCGTCGCGCCGATCCTGGTTCTTGCCGGCGCCCGCAACGCCGATGAGGCGGGGCTGGCGATCTCCCTGCAACTCACGCCGGTGCTCCAGCATGATCCATCCCTCGAGCTGATCCGCACGGCGGCGCGTGCCGCAGGCCGTCGCGCTCGCGTCCATGTCGAGGTCGATACCGGCATGAGCCGCTGCGGTGTCTCGGAGGCGGACGCCGTCGAGTTCCTCGATCGCGTTGCGCGCGACCCTGCCCTCGAGCTCGACGGTGTCTTCACCCACTTCAGCCGTGCGGACGAGAAGGATCTCGCTCCCACTCTCGAACAGCTGCGCCGCTTTCGGGTCGTGCTCGAAGGTGCTCGCGCGCGGGGTCTCTCCCCGCTCTTCGTTCACGCCGCGAACTCGGCCGGGGTCGTGGCCGGCGACGAGCTCGCCGACGCCCTGCCCGAGGCCACGGCGGTCCGCCCGGGCCTGATGCTCTACGGCATACAGCCCAGCGAGCGCTTGCATGCCGATCTCAGACCGGTGATGACCCTGCGGGCCCGAGTCAGCCGTGTTCAGGACCTCGCGGCCGGCGAGAGCGTCGGCTACGGCGCGACCTATACCGTGCCCGGGCGAGGCGGTGCGAGCGGGCCGACGACGACCTCTCGCATCGCGACTCTCGGGCTGGGCTATGCCGACGGGATTTCGTGCTCCGCCGGAAACCGGGGCTGGGTCTGGATCGCGGGTAAGCGACATCCAATCGCGGGCCGCGTCTCGATGGATTCGATCGGAGTCGACGTTGGCAACGCCCGGGTCGAGGTGGGGGACGAGGCGGTGATCTTCGGCAACTCCCAGCTCGATGAGGGCGGGATCTCGCTGGAGGAGGCTGCCGCCTGGTGCGAGACGATCCCCTACGAGCTGCTGGTGAGGGTCGGTCAGCGCGTCCCGCGGATCTTCCTCGGCTGAGTAGCCCCGCGCGCGGGCTCCATTTGACGACCCCCGGTCGCCTCGGTTAGAACCCATCCCGCCGGGTACCGCTCTCGCGACCAGCGGAGGGCCGCGCACCTCGGCTGGCGGCGAAAGGCGGCGGCTTCCAAGAGCGCAGCTGCGGGGCGGCCGATGGAGCAGCTACGACAACCCTGAAGACGATCCTCGAGAGGAGCAGATGGTGAGCCTGCCGATGAAGGTTCTGGTGATCGGGTCCGGAGGTCGCGAGCATGCCCTGGCTTGGAAGATCGCCCAGAGTCCCCGCGTCTCGGAGGTGCTGGCCGCACCCGGCAGCGCCGGCATGGCGGGACTCGCCCGCTGCCTCCCCGGCATCGCGGCGGGCGACCTCGGCGCCATCGTGAGGCTCGCTCGGGATGAGGCGGTCGGGCTCGTGGTCGTCGGCCCGGAGAATCCCCTCGCGGCGGGCCTCGTCGATCGCCTGCGCCAAGAAGAGATCCCGGTCTTTGGCCCCTCGGCGGCGGCGGCTCAGCTCGAATCCAGCAAGGCCTTCGCGAAGGACTTCATGCACCGGCACGGAGTGCCGACCGCCGCCTACTCCGCCTTCGATTCCCTCGAGCCCGCGCTCGCCTACGTGCGCGCGCTCGCCGGCCCCTGCGTGGTCAAGGCCGACGGTCTGGCGGCCGGCAAGGGAGTCGCGATGTGCGCGAGCGTCGCCGACGCGGAGAATGCCTTGCGCGAGATGATGGTGGATCAGCGCTTCGGCGCAGCGGGCGCCCGAGTGGTGGTCGAGGAGTGGATGCAGGGAGAGGAGGCGTCCTATTACGCGATCACCGATGGCGAGCGAATCGTCACGCTGGCTGCCGCCCAGGATCACAAGCGGGCCCTGGATGGCGACCGCGGGGAGAATACCGGCGGAATGGGCGCCTACTCGCCTGCCCCGGTGGTCACCGCGGAGGTCGAGCGCCGGGTGATGGAAGAGGTCGTAGGGCCGACGATTCGCGGCATGGCGGCCGATGGCCATCCCTACACGGGCGTTCTCTACGTCGGGCTGATGATCGACTCGTCCGGGACTCCCCGGGTGGTCGAGTTCAACGTCCGCTTCGGCGATCCCGAGACCCAGCCGTTGATGGTCCGCATGCAGGGCGATCTCATGCCGATCCTCGAGGGCGCGGCGAACGGACAGCTCGACGAATCTCTCGAACTCGGCTGGGGGGACGCGGCGGTCTGTGTCGTGATGGCGTCCGAGGGTTACCCGCGCTCCTACGAGACGGGCAGGGCGATTCGCGGACTGGCGCCCAACGGCGAGCTGGTGAACGACGATCCCGCGGTCGTCGTCTTTCACGCCGGCACCCGAGAGGGGCATGACACCTCCTACGAGACCGCCGGCGGCCGGGTTCTCGGAGTCACGGCTCGAGGTGAGACGGTCGAGAGCGCCCGGGACCGGGCCTACAAGGCGGTCGCCGAGATCGAATTCGAGGGGGCGCACTTCCGGCGCGACATCGCCTCCCGGTTCCTCGATCGGTAGTGCTGGTGCGCTCGGCCTCCCTCGAAACTGCGGTCGAGGTTCTCTCGCGCGATGGGCTGGTGGCCTTTCCGACGGAGACGGTGTGGGGGCTGGCCGCCCTTGCGTACTCATCCGCGGCCGTCGAGCGTCTCCAGCGCTGGAAGACTCGGGATCGCGATCGGCCCATCTCGATCCTCGTCGATCGCCCCGAGCGTCTGCCGGAGCTCGGTTTGGAGCTGCCGCCCCGAGCGCGAAATCTCGTCATGGCGCTCTGGCCCGGCCCCCTGACTTTGATCCTGCCCGCGAGCGGCGAGCGAGATCTCCCAGCGGGTATCGCGGGAGTCGGAGGCGGCGTGGGAGTGAGGTGCAGCCCGCACCCGGTCGCTCTCGCGCTGGCTGAGGCGACCCTCGAGCAGGGGCTCGGGCCCGTTACGGCGACGAGCTTGAATCGCAGCGGCGAGGCGCCCGCCGGCGATCGCGGGGAAGCGATTCGCCTGCTCGAAGCGAGCCGAGAGGCAGGCGCGAAAGTCGATTTGCTCGATCTGCCTCGCCTGCTCCAGATGGGGGATCGAGATGCCGGTCGCAGCGAGCCCAGCACGGTGCTCGATCTGTCGAGCGCCGAGCCGCGGGTTCTGCGCTGGGGGGCCGTGCGGGCGGCGCGGCTCGAGCCCCTGCTCGCAGATCTCGTTGGATGATCCGAGACGCTCCGGCGAACTTCCCGGCGGACTCGCGTTTTCCGGTGACGCCGACGAAGTGAGCGTGGTAAACAGGGACCGACCGCAGAGATCCGGTGAGCCGTGGCCGGTGCTCGACCTGCCGGACACGAAGAGCCTGAAATGGCCGGGAAGAGCCTCGGGACGCCGAATGGGACAAACACGATCCCCCGGGAATCGAGCGGGTCTGGGTGAGTTCGGGTAGGGCTCGGGTGGGACTTGGGTAGGGCTTGGGTAGGACTTGGGTAGGCAGTAAGCGTAGATCCGGATCAACGGAAACAATGGAGATCAAGCAGTATGACGATCGCTCGCCCCTTTCGAGCTCTGCGTTACGACACCGAACGCGTCGAGCTGTCGCGAGTCATCGTCCCACCCTACGACGTGATCGCCGCCGATGAGCGGGGCACCTTCTACGACCGCGATCCCCACAACGCAATCCGCTTCGAGCTGACCCGGGAGGTCGCCGACGAGGCGGATACCGACTACTCCGAGGTGGCCGACGTGTTGCGCGAATGGCGGGAGTCCGGAGTCCTCGCGTGCGACGACGAGCCCGCCTACTACGTGATGCGCCAGCGCTTCGTCGCGCCCAGCGGCGAGACTCTCGAGCGCGTGGGCTTCTTTGCCGAGCTCGGCCTCGAGGACTACGAGAATCGCGTCGTCCGCCCCCATGAGCGCACCCTCTCCGGCCCCAAGGCCGACCGCCTCAAGGTGCTGCGGGCCTGTCGCGCGAACCTCTCCTCGGTCTTCCTCCTCTATGAAGATCGCGACCAGCGCCTCTCCGCCATTCTCGCGGCGGCCTTCGAGACCCATCCGCTGGGCGATGCGAAGGACGATGCCGGCGTCCAATACGCGCTTGCTGCGCTGCGTGACCCGGATGCCCTCGAGCAGATACGAAGCTTCATGGAGTCCCGGCCTTGCGTGATCGCCGATGGCCACCATCGCTACGAGACCGCGCTGGCATATCGCGACGAGCAGCGGGCGAAGGGGAGCGGGGGCGACGCCTTCGAATCGACCCTCGCGTACTTTGCCAACGCCTACGCACCGGGTAGCTTGCTCCTGCCGATTCACCGGGTCATCAAGAACGAGGCGCTCGCGGCGGCGCCTGGCGCGGCGGAGTGGTCCGAGAAGCTCCCGGGTTGGCAACAGAAGGCAGTGACGGTCGCGGCTGCGAGCTCGATCGCCTCGGCTCTCGAGGAGCACCTCGAGCCCCTCGCCGGGAGGCCCGCCTTCGCCGCCGACGACGCCAGCGGTACGCTGCGGATCTTCTGGCGCGAGGAGCCCCTGGGCGAGGAGCTGATGGTCCGCCTGCTCGAACGTGATCTGCTGGGAGAAGTCTTCGGCCTCAGCCCCGAAAGGATTCGTGAGGGAGCGGTGAGCTTTCCGAAGAGCGCCGAGCGGGCAGCGAAGGAAGTGCGATCCGGGGACGGCCGCCTGGCCCTCTACCTCAATCCACTCGCTGCGGACGACGTCTTCCGGGTCACTGCCGTCGGCGAGGTAATGCCCCAGAAGTCCACCTTCTTCTACCCCAAGGTTCCGACCGGGCTCGTGTTTCGTGACCACCGCGACCATCGGAGTTGAGCCGGTGAGCAGACCCAGCGGGGGAGATCGGGTGGATCGGGGAGATCCAAAGCACTCCGGAGGCAGCGGTGCCGACCCGGGCCAACGCCGCAAGAGAATCGAAGGAGTCGGCGCGGTTCTGGGCGATGCTCTGCGGGCGATGGAGATCGACCGGGCCCAGCCGGCCGCCGAGGCCGCCGAATCCTGGCTCGAAGCCGTGGGCGCGGAGGTGGCGCGGCACAGCCGCCCGGTTGGCGTGAAGGCGGGGGTTCTCCACGTGGAAGTCGATTCGAGCGTCTGGTGCCAGCAGCTCCAGCTTCAGACCCCCGAGATCCTCACCGCCCTGCGGGGGCAGATGGAAGAAGGCAGAGCTCCCACGGAACTGCGCTTTCGAGTCGGTTACACTCGGCCCTCATGAGTGAATCCGAGACCCAGCCCAAGAGTGAGGAGCCCCGGGAGGCCGGTGAGGCGGAGCTGCAGGCCGACTCGACCGTGAGGGAGGGAGCGGGGATGAGCTGCGATTTCTGCGGTCAGACGGTCTCCAGCGTGCGCCGGGTAGCGCTCGATGGAGAGTACGACCGCCTCCGGCCCCCCCATAGAGTTCGATATGCCTGCGCGAGCTGTTCCGAGCGCAAGGATCGCGAGCGGGCCGCAGAGGAGGCTGAGTCCGGGGCCGGTTGACCCCCGGGCTGCCTTTCCCTAGATTGGCCGCCCGCTTGGCCTCGGAGTGGCGTTGACCAGCGAGGCCGCATGCATTCGACACGCCGTCTCGTGTCGTTCCCGAACCACCACCCCCCGGGTCGAAGGTCGAAGGTCGGTCGAAGGTCGAAGAGCCCGACAAACGTATGTGCGCCATGAGAGACGCACGGAAAGGAAGCAGGGAAGATGGTGAAACTCCGCCTGGTACGACTCGGAGCCAAGAAACACCCGTTCTACCGAATCATTGCGATCGACGAGCGCGAAAAGTGCAGTGGTCGTCCTCTTGAATTTTTGGGGACCTACGATCCCAACACGCCGGACGCCGAGACAAAGATCCGCACCGACGCCGTAGACGCCTGGCTCGCCAAGGGCGCGCAGATGAGCTCGACCGTGAAGTCCCTGGTCGCGCGCGCGCGACGACAGGCCGCAGCCTGCGGCGCCGCCGCAGGGGGAGCCTGATCATGGAAGACGAAGGCAAGGCTGCAGCTGAGCTGGTCGAATTCATCGCCCGGGCGATCGTGACCGAGCCCGATGACGTCAAGGTGACACCTCGCGAGGGCGGTCGTCTGCTCGAGCTCGAGACCAACAGCTCGGATCGCGGACGCGTGATCGGACGTCAGGGTCGAGTGGCGAAGTCGATGCGGGCCATCCTCGCAGCGTCGAATACCGGGTCCGAATGTCGCCTGGAAATCGTCGATTAGAAGCGTGATCCGCGAATCGGGTCACGCGACGCCGCATGGTGAATCCACGGGATTCCCCCACCAGGCGCACCGGGTAGCGACGTGGCGTCTGATGATTGGGTCGAACTCGGTCGGATCGTAGGTGCGCACGGCATCCGCGGGCAGGTGCGAGTCCGCTACTTCGGCGACGGCCCCGATCACCTGCTGGACTGCGAAGAGATCTGGCTCGGCAGCGAGAAGAACGACGCGCACCCTCGACGCTTCGATGTCATCTCCGGCGGTCTGGGTCGAGGTGGCGAGGCCCGCCTGGGACTCGAGGGGATCGACGATCGCGATGTCGCCCTGGGACTGCGTGGATCGCTGGTCCTGATGCGCGCATCCGAGCTGGAAGTGCTGCCCAGGGGCGAGTTCTATTGGCATCAACTGATCGGCTGCCGGGTGGAGCTGGAGGAAGGGCCGGTCATCGGGGTCGTTCGCGAGATCTGGGATACCGGGGCTCACGATACCCTGATGGTCGAGGATGAGAGCGGCAGGCAGCAGCTGCTCTCGACGGCGCGTGAGCTGATGCCGCTGATCGATATCGAGGGAAGGCGGATCGTGGTTCGGGATCTGCCGGGTCTAGTGGATCTCTCGACCGATTCGACAGAGGCTGATTCGACGGATTCGTCAGAATAGGAGCGTGACACGGGAGTCGGGGTTGGATTCGCGGATCCCGAGCCGAAGAAGGAAAGGGAGAGAGTCGCCCGCCCGGGGTGCCACTGCGCAGCGGTTCGGGTGCGACGTCATGCTCAAGATCGACATCCTCAGCATCTTCCCCGAGCTCTTCGATTCGTTCCTGGACGCCTCCTTCGTCGGAATCGCCCGGCGGGAGGGGAGGGCGGAGATTCGCGCCCACGATCTGCGTACCTGGACGACGGATCGGCATCGCACGGTAGATGATAGTCCCTACGGGGGCGGACCCGGGATGCTGATGAAAACCGAGCCTCTCGTCGAAGGGATCGAGGCGCTCGCGGGGTCCAAGGGCCCGGAGCGCAGAGCGCGAGTCGTTCTTCTCTCGCCCCAGGGCCGGAGACTGGATCAGGGTTGGCTGGGCGAGGCCGCGGGGGAAGCGCACCTCGTCATCGTCTGCGGCCGCTACGAAGGAGTGGATCAGCGGGTCATCGACCTGGCCGTCGATGAGGAGCTGTCGATCGGAGATTACGTTCTCTGCGGCGGGGAGGTACCCGCCATGGTGGTTACGGAAGGGTTGATTCGCCTCCTGCCGGGTGTGCTGGGAAATCCGGATTCGGTCCGGGACGAGTCATTTGGGGGGGATCTTCTCGAAGGACCGCAGTACACTCGGCCGCCGGAATTTCGCGGTCGGATGGTTCCCGAGGCGTTGCTCTCCGGAGATCATGCGCGGATCGCGCGCTGGCGCGAAGAGAAGGCCTACGAGATCACGAAGGAACGCCGCCCGGACCTGCTCGGCGCGACCCGTGGAAACGAGGATTCGTCGGGCAGAACAGGGAAACGAGTCAGGGAAACGGATCAGCGAAACGAATCAAGAAACGATTCGAGCAGCGAATCGCGAAAAAACGAATCGAGAAAAGAGGTAGAGACGAGCCATGAATAGACTGGATTTCATCGAGAAGGAAACCCTGCGCAGGGATCTTCCTCCATTTCGGGTGGGCGATACCGTCAAGGTTCACGTGCGCGTGCGCGAGGGAGAGAAGGAGCGAATCCAGATGTTCGAGGGAGTCTGCCTGCGTCGCCGCGGAGGGGGGGTGAACGAGACCTTCACCGTGCGCAAGGTCTCGAACGGTGTTGGAGTCGAGCGAACGTTTCCCGTGCAGGCGCCGATGGTCGACAAGCTCGAGATCAAGAGCCGGGGCTTCGTGCGCCGCTCGCGCATCTACTATCTGCGTGACCTCACCGGCAAGAAGGCACGCCTGCACTCGAAGGTGCGCGACGTGTCGCACCTCATCTCGCTCGAGGAAGAGGAGCGTCGAGCGGCGGGCCCCTCCGACGCGAAGGGCAAGGGAAAGCGCAAGCGCGGCAAGAAGGGCAAGGCCGAGAGGGCTGCTGCAGCGGCAGCCGAGGCGACCGCGGTCGAGGAAGCGCCTGCGACGGACGAATAGACCCTGCGCCGCGCTTGCGAATCAGCCGAGCCTTCCCAGCGGCTCGCGCAGTGGATCGACGACGAGCCGAGCTCCCGACGCGGAGCCCGGCTCGTTGTTCTTCGATCTCGAGTTGGACCTCGATTCGAGCTCACCCGCGAGCCCCCGCCCCCCCCACGGGTGTGCACGGTGGGCAGACC
>CBDUYG010000010.1:0-20642 GCA_965371385.1 uncultured Myxococcales bacterium
TGATCCTCTGCTCGACTCTCGCGGCTCCGACCGTCTGGACCCACCACTACGGGGTAACGCTTCCCCTCTTCGCGCTGGCCTTACCGGTGGTCCTCGCCCTCGACGCCGACGCGAAGAAGAAGTTCACGATTGCGATCCTCGTGGCGTTCCTGCTGATCAGCAACAACTACCGCCTGCTCAACCGCCTCCACGACACCCCGTTCAATATCCTGCAGTCGTACGTCTACTTCGGCGGGCTACTCCTGCTCGCGGTGCTCTGGCGGGTGAAGGCGAAGGTCCGGTTCCCTGAGGCGGCCGGGCGCTCGCCCGACACTGCGCTCGTGGATGCAGATCAGAGCAGCTCCACCAGCGCCTCGGCCAGCCTCTCGTAGTCGCTCCGCTCGTTGTAGAGCGCGGCCGAGATTCTCACCATCGTTTGATTCGTGCCGGGGCAGCACTGGATCGGGATCTCGACCCGGTAGCGTTCGAAGAGCGCTTCGCCGAGGGGGTGGAGGGCGAAGTGGGCGCCGGGGTCGATCGCGGGGAAGCGCTTCGACTCGGGCAGGATCAGGGTCGCGAGGCTTCCGACCATCTCGTCCGGACAAGGCAGGGGTACCGAGAGCTTCTCCGCCACGTGGGCGCGTGCCCAGAGGGCGAGCTCGTGGTTGCGTCGCCGGATCTCGGGCCAGCCCCCCGGCAGCATGGAATTCATGACTTCGATCGCGTCCTCGACGGCGAGCCAGGGAGTGACGTCCCGGGTGCCCGTCCACTCGAACTCGGCGCGAAAGAGCGCGGGACCCTCGAGGCCCGAGTTCGCGCCGTGACTGATCACGGCCGGGTGCACCTCGCCCTGGCGATCGCGGGGCACGTGGATGAAGCCGGCACCCTTGGGTGCGCACATCCACTTGTGGCAGTTGGCTCCGTAGTAGTCGGCGCCGAGGTCGTCGAGATCGACGTCCAGCATTCCCGGCGCGTGGGCGCCATCGACCACCACCTCTACATCTCGTGCGTGAAGCTCGCCGATGATCCGCTTCAAGGGAAGGATGAGCCCCGTCGAGCTCGTGACGTGATCCACGAGGACGAGTCGAGTTCGCGGAGTGACGCACTCGATGAGAAGCTCGAGGACACGTTCGGGCGAGTCGATCGGAAAGGGGATCTCTACCGTCACGACGCGAGCCCCCGCCCGTCTCGCAACGAACTCCACGATGTTGCGGCTGGCGTTGTACTCGTGATCCGTGAGCATCACCTCATCGCCCTCGCGCAGCTCGATCGATTGCAGCACCGAGTTGAGCCCCATCGTGACGTTGGGCACGAAGGCGAGATCGTTGGCATCGGCGCCGACGAAGGCCCCGAGCGCCCGGCGCGCCTGGGCGAGCAGCTGCACTCCATCGCGATTGAAGAAGGTCACGGGCTCGCGCTCGAGCCGTGCGCGATGACGCGTCTGCGCGTCGAGCACGGCACGGGGGCACGCGCCGAAGGAGCCGTGATTGATGTACGCGACCTCGGGCTCGAGGGTCCAGTGGTGCCGCAGGCCCTTCGTCGTCATCTCGTCACGGTAGCGCGTAGGCGATGACGTAATCGCCCAGCTTCGTGCGCAGGGATGCATGTCCACCGGCCGCGATCACGACGAACTGCCTACCGCCCTCGCTCACCCGATACGTCATGGGAGTCGCCTGGCCACCGGCGGGCAGCCGATCGCTCCAGATTTCCTCGCCCGTCTCGACATCGAAGGCGCGGAAGGTGTCGTCCATCGCGGCGCCAATGAACGCGAGCCCTCCAGCGGTGACGATCGCTCCCCCCATGCTGGGCATCCCAAAGGTGATCGAAATCGGGACGGGCGTCATCTCGCGCACGGTACCGAGGGGCACCTCCCACCTCTTCTCGCCGGTGTCGAGATCGAGCGCTAGCAGAGTGCCCCAGGGCGGCGGGTTGCAGGGGATACCGAGCGGCGAGAGCAGGACGCCATGCTCGACCATGTAGGGGGTCCCCTCCTGCAGCGAGAGACCCCTTGGCCGGTTCTCGGGAGTCATGCCCGGCCGCTCTTCGCGCGGCACGAGGCGGTGGATCTGGGGGATGTAGCTCTGATTCAGCACCATCAGCCGGCGCTCGGGATCGAACGCCACACTCCCCCAGTTCGAGCCGCCGGCGGTGCCGGGATACTGGACCGTCCAGCGCCCCACCTCGGGCGGAGTGAAGATGCCCTCGTTCCTCATCTCGCGGAGCAGGTCCGCGCACTTGCCCCGATCCCAGAACGTGAGCCCCCAGGCGTCTTCGGGAGGCAGCTCGGTGGGATGAAGCGGCGGCGGGTGGGTGGGGAAGGGCTGCGTGGCTGAGGTGCGTTCGCCTTCGACGTTCGACTGGGGAACGGGACGCTCCTCGACGGGGTAGATGGGCACGCCGGTCTCGCGATCGAGGAGGAAGAGGAAGCCCATCTTCGTCGCCTGGGCGAGAGCCGGTATCGTGCGGCCATCCTTCACGACATCGATCAGGGTCGGCTGGGAGGCGATGTCGTAATCCCAGAGATCGTGATGGACGACTTGAAAGCTCCAGACCGGCTGGCCCGTCTCGCCGTCGAGGGCCACGACCGCGTTGCTGTAGTGGTCCGAGATCGAGCGATGGCCACCGTAGAAGTCGGGGCTCGGGCTGCCGAAGGGAACGAAGACGAGCCCGCGCTCGGGATCCGCCGACAGGATCGACCACGCGTTCGGTGTTCCGCGGTGGAAGCGGGGAGAGCCGTCCGGAGCGGAGGGAAGCGGGGGGACGCCGGGGTTCACGGGATCGAAGGCCCAGCGCAGCTCGCCGGTTCGCACGTCCCAGCCCCGCACCACACCCCCGGGCGCATCCGTGCGGCGGTTGTCCGCCACCAACGCCCCGGTGACCACGACGTCGCCGATCAGGGTGGGGGGCGAGGTCATGTGGGTCTCGCCCGGGCGCACGTGCCCGATTCCCTGATTGAGATCTACTCTGCCCGCTTCTCCAAAGTCCCTGCAAGCCGCTCCCGTATTCGCATCGATGGCGACCAGGCCCGCGTCGATCGTTCCCATCAGGACTCGCTTCGCACAGGGCTCGCCACTCGCCGCCTCGGGATCCCGCCAGAGCGCCACACCGCGGCAGGCGTGGTTCCAGCCGCTCTTTTCGAGGTCGGGCCTGGCGTCGAAGATCCAGCGCTCCTCGCCCGTCTCGGCGTCGATCGCGAAGGCTCGGCTCAAGCCGGAGCAGAAGTAGAGGGTGCCCTCGTCGAGGATGGGGGTTGCCTGGAACGAGGTCTTCTCGACCTCGGGGCGCGCTTCCGGGTAGTCGCCGGTGCGGTACGTCCACGCGACCTCGAGCTCGTCGACGTTTCCGCGATGAATCTCCGCCAGGGGCGAATAGCGGCTGCCGCCCGGATCTCCCCCATAGGTGGGCCAGCCGGCAACCTCGCGACTCTCCGCAGCCGGGGGCGGCTCCCGATCCTCTCCGCAGCCCGCGACGATTCCCAGAGCGAAAGCAAAGCTCGCAGTTGCAAGGAGGAGCCGCGATCGGAAGGGGGATGGGAATGGGATGTTGGACAAGAGGAATGGGATCCGACTGGAAACGTGGGGGTTTGACGAAGAGTCCGATGCTAGCCCATCGAAAAATCCCGACCGAGTCAGACGCGCTCAGTGGTGGAAGAGGCGGAGGTCCGTATAGACCATCGCGATACCGTAGTCCTCGCAGGCGTTCACGATCTCGGCATCGCGGTTCGATCCGCCGGGCTGGGCGATGAAGCGAACTCCGTGCTTGGACGCATGGTCGATGTTGTCCCGAAAGGGAATGAAGCCGTCCGAGACGAGGGAGACGCCGTCGAGCTTCTCGATCCATGCGATCTTCTCGTCCAGCGAGAGCGGCTCTAGCTCATGGGCGAGCACGTCGCGCAGAGCCGCCTCCTCGAAGCGCGTGAGATCTCCTTCGAGGTAGCGAATGCGCCAGTTGATCCGCTCCTGGCGTTTCACGCCGGGCTTGAATTCGAGCCCCAGCACCCGAGGGTGCCGCCCCAGGTGCCAGACATCCGCCTTTCCGCCCGCCAGCTTGGTACAGTCGACACGCGACTGCTGGCCCGCCCCGATCCCGATCATCTGTCCGTCGAGCGCATAGCCGACCGAGTTCGATTGCGTGTACTTGAGCGCGATCAGGCCCAGCACCATGTCTCGCCGAGCCGCGTCGCTGAAGCTCCCGCAAATGGGCTCGGCTACATCGTCGAGGGTGATGATGCGGTTGTTGCGATCCTGGCCGAGGCGCATGCCGAAGAGCTCCCGGCTCTCGCTCTCGGGGGCGCGGTAATCGGGCTTCGCTTCGATGACGATGAAGCTCCCGCCCTTCTTCGACGCCAACACCTCGAACGCGCCTTCCTCGAAGCCGGGCGCCACGACGCCATCGGAGATCACGCCCTTGAGAAACCTTGCCGTCGCGAGATCCACCGGATCGGAGAGGGCGACGAAGTCGCCGAAGGAGCTCTTTGGATCCGCGCCCCGGGCGCGTACATACGCGCACGCGAGATCCGTCAGCTCGACCCCGTCCACCTCGTAGGCACGCACGAGATCCGGCTCGAGGTCCACCGTCACGGCCGCGCCGGCAGGCGAGCAGTGCTTGAAGCTGGCAGCGGCCGGGAGATCGAGCGCGCTGCGAACCTCGCGCACGAGCTGCCAGGCATTGAGAGCATCGAGGAAGTTGATCATCGACGGATTGCCGTTCCGCAGCTCCACCGGGACGTTGTCGGGATCG
This sequence comes from uncultured Myxococcales bacterium, assembly GCA_965371385.1. Taxonomy (GTDB): domain Bacteria; phylum Myxococcota_A; class UBA9160; order UBA9160; family UBA4427; genus CBDUYG01. The sequence continues at coordinate 4,720 of CBDUYG010000010.1, forward strand.
AGGGGCTCGGCGCTCGCGTGGGGTTGGTGGGGGTTGCAGCCGTACTTGAGCTTCATGGGAGGGCTCTCCGTTGATTGCCTGTGGTGCCGCTTCCGGGACTGATCACATCACTCGAGTCGAGGCAGGGAAAACGAGTGCAAGATGGTTCAAGTCGACGCAATCCTCAATGCGAATCGCCTGGTGGGCGAATCACGCCACCATCCAACCCGCTCGGCGCGAGGATCCCGCGCGCGATCCCGGCAAGATAAACGCTCCCCGTGACGCAGAGAAGCTCGCCCGCAGCGAGCTCCGCGCGCACCCTGCGAGCCGCCGCGCGCGGATCTTCTTCGACCTCGAGACCGATCTTCGAATCCCGCCGGCGGATCTCCCGGGCGAGCTCCGCTGGGGGAAGGGATCGGTGCGGGTCCGCGCGCGTGACCATCACCGCGTCGAAGCGGGGAAGGAGGAGATCGAGGATCCCGGCGAGATCCTTTCCTCCCGAGATCGACAGCAGCAGTCGCGATGCCTTGCCGGGAATCGGGGCGAGAGCCTCGACGAGGCGCTCCGCCGAGGCCGGGGTGTGGGCGCTGTCGACCACGATCCAGGGATCGCGCGAGAGCAGCTCGACGCGCCCGGGCAGCCGGGTCGCGGCCAGACCCCGTACGGCACGCGCCTCGAATTCCGGCACGGACTTCAGCCCAAGCGCGGTTACGGCCTCGAGGGCAAGTGCGGCATTGTCCGCCTGGTGTGTTCCGAGTACGCCGAGCGATTCGGGCGCCACGGCTTCGAAGTCACGGCCGAGCACGCGGAGGGGAGCGCCGAGCTCCGCTGCGCGAGCCTGCACCACGGTCTGGGCGTCCGGACAGAGTCTTCCCACGACGCAGGGGACAGCGGGCTTCAGGATGCCCGCCTTCTCGGCCGCGATCTCCGCGTGAGTCTCGCCCAGCTTGTCCGTGTGCTCGAGCTCGATGCTGGTGATGCACGTCACCGCGGGGCTCACGATATTGGTGGAGTCGAGCCTTCCCCCGAGCCCGACCTCGAGGATCACGCGATCGACGTCCGCGCGCGCAAAGAGCAGGAGCGCCGCCGCCGTCGTCGCATCGAAGAAGGTCGGCGCCCGATCGGGCTGCTCGCTCCGCAGGGCATCGACATGGGGCTGCAGGGTCGCGACCGCGTCCGCGAGCGAGTCGCCCGTAACCTCTTTGCCTGCGATGCGGAACCGCTCCGTCCAGCGCTCGAGATGCGGCGAGGTGAAGGCCCCAACCCGCTCCCCCAATCCGCAGAGCACGCTCTCGGCAAAGAGCGCGGTCGAGCCCTTGCCCTTCGAGCCCGCGATGTGGATCACGGAGAGCCCTGTCTGGGGGTTGCCGACCCGTGCGAGCAGATCGCGAATCGGATCGAGCCCCATCCGGAGCGAGCTCAGCTCGGGCCGCTGCTCGAGGTTGATCAGGGTTTCGAGATAGCGGGCGGCCTCGGAGAGAGTCCGAATCGAAGAGCTCGAATCATGCGACATGTCGACCCTTGAAACTGAAACGCCCTCGAGCGTCTTGCACCTGGATCTTCCTCTCGAATGGATGCGGGGATCGGAAGGCCCCAGAACACGAAGAGGCGGCCGAACGGCCGCCTCTTCGCTGATTCGCTGGATTCGTTGAATGCATCCCTCGATGATCGCCCGTCGCCGGATGGCTCAGGATTTTGACGCGTCCGAGCGTCAGGGCGACCATTCGATTCGGACTACTGAACCATGTACCTCTTCCAGGAGCGGTACTCCTTGACGGCCGCGCTCGTCGTCTCGTTCGCGGGAAAGAAGTACTTCACCGCATGCCCGCACTCCTGGCAGATCTTGTAGCAGAACTTGAATCCCTCGACCTCGCGCGTGCTCCCGACGCTCAAGCGATTCGCGTCCGTGCAGCACTTCGACGGCGTCGGGGGCGAGACGATCTTCAGCGGGTAGTCGTTCCGCGGCCTTTCATCATTCGTGTAGGAGATGATGTTCTTGGTCAGTCGGTGAGATCTCTCTTCCGAGTTCTTCTTCCTGATGTTGCTGCCTATTCGCCTCAACTCGCTTTCCTCGCAGGTTTCTCGCCTTCGTCGTAGCTTGCGCATTCGCTCAGCTCGTGAAGAAGAGTCGTGATGTTTCGGTATGGGGTTTCGCAGGGGGGACCCTCCGCATGGAGCAGAGCGCTCGATTTCCAGTCGACCTCATCCCCTTCCGCGCTTTCGTACTCGTTCAATCGCAAGAGCATCGAGCTTCGTGTTCCGTATCCGTCCAGATGGATACAGGTATCTCCCAAACGCTCCTCGTGACCTGCGTGCTCGCGGCAGATCTGCGACAGGGCGTCCAACACCTCCTCGCCGGGCAGGTCCGAGACCTCCTCGACCTGGCGGAGGATCCGACCCGTCTTCGCGTGCCCCCGATCGTCGGGATCGGCGTTCCCGATCACATGAGCGCCGGGCTCGAGCTCCCGCACCTCGGCGACACGATCCCGGTAGACCAGGGCAAAAGCGTGCTTTGCGTCCGCGACGAAGAGGTTGAAGGGGTTGTACGCGCCTTCGGGCAGCTGCTCGAACTCCCGGACCGCCTGCCCGGCACTCGCGCTGCCGAGAGCATCCAGAACCAGGAGACCGCGTGAACGACGACTCCTGTCGGGCGCCCCGCAGGGCCGATTCGTCAACGCTGCGAAGACTCCCGACCCGTTCAATCCCAACCAAGTTCCTCCGGCGCGCAGATCCTGCGGGGCCAATACCGCCCCCCGTCGGGTGTTCCAGATGACGGGCCCCTTTGCCGGGCGGTCGTGGAATTCATCACGGTTTGCAGCCACCACCAGAGGGGCGCCGGGAATGTGGCGGTGGATCGCGATCAACGTGCACATTCGGCAATATCCGGGGCGCTGAGGGCTTCGGTTCGAACCGGAGTTCTCCGGACAGTCTCAAGCGGCGTCATTTTAGCCGAATTTCGTTGATTTGCAAGGGGAAATTCCATTCTGCCCGATGCCGGATCGATCCGATCGGGGACCCGCCGCCGATTGCGGATGGCGGTGAGACGGGCATCCGGGCGAGACGAAGCGGGGCAGAGCAAGCCCAATGACTCGAGATCTTCGTCTTTCAATCGCCAGGAGTGGCTCCCGGACACCCGGAGTCCGGAAACCGGACGGGGAGCCGCGGAATCTCAATCAACACCTCTCGGTTCACCCGTGAGACCGGCGGATCGGCTCCATCGCCGAGCGGGGGCGACCGATCCAATGATCGCCCTCGAGGTGCGAATCTCCCATCGGGTCTGGGGCGTGCCAGGCGACCTTGTCCTACGCAGGTTCTGTGGCATTTTGCGCGCTGGAGTACAGCCCCCGATGGATCCGAATTCTCTCCCCAGATCTTCCGAGTCGAGCCCCCGGCCCTTGCTGGTGCGCGGCTCGACCCTCCTTCTGGGCCTGCTCCTCGCCCTCTTCGTCGCGTCGCCCACCGCCGCTCAGAATCTCGAGGACGAGCTCAGGCAGGCCGAAGCGGAGCTGCTCGAGCAGCTTCGCCGGGCCGAGGAGCAAGAGGCGAGGCACGACGCGGCCGAGCAGCAGGCTGGGGAGACACGACGCCAGGCGGAGGAGGACGCTCGACGGGCCACGGAGAGCGAGCGCTCTGCGCGCGAGCGAGCCGAGGCCGAGCGGATCGAGCGCATGCTCGAGAGCGAGTCCGAGCTCCAATCCGAGCTGATGAAGCGGTCGGGGCGCAACGATCGGGCGACCCGGCGCCAAGAGCTGGGTGCCCACTCCGCGAGAGAGGCACTCTCCGCAGAGTCCGCCCTGGGCGATCGACGTACACCCGGCGCCCCCGCCGATCGCGACATTCCACGGGGGATCTTCGAGGACAGGAACGTCACCATCCCGGCCCGCACCTGGGGCCATCCACGCAAGCTGAAGCTCACCGAGCTGACCCTCGACGCCGATCGTGACGGCAAGCCCGAGGTGAAGCTATACGTCGAGAGAGGCTCCGAGGCTCCGGTGCGGTTGGAGGAGGATCGCGACTACGACGGCAGGCTGGACAGCTGGAAGGACTACCAGTCGGGCCGGCTCGTCAGACGTGTGCTCGACAACGATGGCGACGGCAAGCCGGATGTCTTCGAGGTCTATGCCAACGGACGCCTGATCGAGAGCAAGGCCGATCGCAACGGCGACGGCGTTGTCGACGCCATCTACCGCTATGGCGAGCGCTTCCTTGCCGAGGAGTCCCACGACGCCGACAACGACGGAGAGGTCGATCTCATCATCTACTACGGCGCCGGCAAGCGGGTCCGCGCCGAAGAGGACCAGGACCGGGACGGCCGCAACGACACCTGGACGATCTACCAATCGGAAGGGGACCTCGAGATGGTGGTCCGCATCGAGCGCGACAAGCGTGGCCGCGGCTACGCCGACACCTTCGAGAGCTTCGAACCTCTGGAGGGACGCTCGGTCCTCGCCCGCCGGGAAGAAGACGTGAACGGGGACGGCAAGGTCGACCTGGTCTCCATCTACCGGTCCGGCAAGCTGGTGCGCCGGGAGATCATCAACCCCGAGGTCGTCCAGCTCTAGCCCATACGGAGCGATCGGCTCCATGGATAGGGTCCAGGAGCTACTCCGCGCTCAGTTCCACTCGCTTCTTCTGCTTCTCGCGAAAAGTCCTGATTCGCTCGCGCTCCATCAGGAGCATCAGCTCCTTGTTTCGCTTCCGCACCCGGTTCAGCTCCACCATCAACTCGTGCTGGGTCAGCCCCGCCTTCTCGAAGTTCAGGGTGAGCACGACGGTGTTCTGACCGCCATCCGAGCCCAGGGCCGTCACCTCGAGCTGGTTCCTCCCCTCCTGCACGGGCACGAAGCCCGAGAAGGAGCCGTCGGGCAGCAGGCTCACGTCGTATGAAATCTCCTGGGTCGTAGTATTCGTGATCACGACGTCGTCGATGTTCGCATAGGAGATTCCCTGCAAGAAGGCGAGAATCTCGCCGGGGTTCCTCACGGGCGTGTAGGCGCCCCCTGTGAGTCGCGCGATCTCCATCGTAGCCACCGGGGTCGAGAGCGCGTGACGGCCGAGGGCAAAGCTATTGATCGTCAATCCCGCCCTGCGGGCCAGACGCGCGGCGTTGATTGCGGCCTCGGTGTCCTCCGCGTCGGCTCTGTCACCGCGCCCGAAGGGAAATGTCGGAACGCCGTCGGTGAGGAACTGCATCACCTTCTTCGCGTTCCTGCGCGGCTGACTCCGGGCGCCGCTGAGGCCCACCAACTCACGGACCGCCAGTTGAATTGCCGCCGAGAAGTTCGTGGCGCCGTGAGGCCCCTCCTCGAAGATCTCGTCCAGGGTCGCTCCTACCTCGTCGAAATCATCCGAGAGGGGAATGCGCACGACCGCGTCCTGCTGGCTGGAGGACTTTCGCTCCCCCGTCTCCATGTCGACCTCGCCGGAGAAGGTGATGATGCCAATCCGCGTGCGCGGAGGGCTGACGGACTCGAGAAGAAGATGCGCGGCCTTGATTTCGGCTGCCAGGATCGTGTCGCCCGGGTCGCTGCACACGACGTCGTCGGGATAGGTGCCGGGCTCGATCAGCTCTTCGTGGGGATTGAAACCGATCTCTCCGTTCTCGTTGATGTCGATGCCGCTCGGGAACTGTGTCGAGCGCGAGACATCGATCGCGATCAGGACGTCGAAGTCGAGAGGGTCGTCGGCCCCCGAGTGCACGCTGCCCCGGATCGCGGCGACGTGCATCTTGTTGCGGACGACCTCTCCCGCGAGTGGGGAGGTGATCTGGATCGTGAGCCCGTTCTCTTCCGAGGGGTTGCCCGGCACCGGTGCGGCGACCGCCCACCCGGCGAGCAGCAGCACACCAAGGCTCAGTAGAGCCACGGACGATGACCTGGGGATCCTCAGGATCGAAGAGTGGAGCTTCGAAGCCTCAATCAAGTGCACGATACACCTCTTCCTTCAACCTCCCTTCGATCTTCCCTCGACCTCATTTCAGACGCGAATCAGCCTCGAGGCCTCGACCTCGGCTCGAACCTGCCGGGATCGCGCTCGATCGGTTCGAATGGTCACGATGGAATCGAGTTCGGTGCTCTTCGACACCAGTGATGGCGAATCGGGTCCCGAGCCGCCCCACTATATCGAATCGCTCTCGGCGTAGGTCGATCGGCACTGCCCGGGGGTCTCACGCGCGTCTCCCGACGTTCTCGCATCGTGAAACGAGCAAGCCGACGAGCTCAGGGCGTTGCCATCGAGCTCGCAGGGCTCGAGCTCTCTCCAGCCCTCGAATCTTCCCGCTCTTCTGCGGTCGCTTCGCCGCTCACTTCGCTGCTCGCTTCATCGAGAGGAGAGCGCGCAAAGGCATCGAGCCTCTCGAGACGGCCCTCGATGCGAGAGAGCGCGTCGAGGGTGACTCTCCCGACGATGTCGAGACTTCGGGGGGAACAGTGGCGTGAAGTATCCGATTCGCTGTGCCAATAGGAACCCGGAGCTTCCCCCGGGCCGTAGCGGTCGTCCGCGATCGCGACCCCGGCCCGAAGTTCCTCGTCCGCGAATGCGGGCTGGGCTGTGGCGGAGGCTCCGAATGTCGAGTCGCTGGGAAAGGCGTCAGCAAAGCCGAGGTCGGAGGCCGATTGCCAGAAGATCTCTCGAAAGACGCGATGGGATCGTATGTCGCGTGTGATCACGAGGTCGGTGTCGGCGACGGCGCCGAAGAAGACCGCGAGGCGAATTCGAGCGAGGTCGCCGTCGAGCGCCAGGATGCGGACCAGGCTCCGGCTGCCTGGAAGGTCCATCGGCGCCGCGAAATCTCCGTGGCCAAGGGCATCGCCGTCGATCCAGGTCAGCCAGGTCGTATAGGTCGGCCTGGGGCCTGCTGCGAGGACCCTCGCCAGCTCGAGGAGCAGGGCCGCCCCCGACGCGCCTTCATTCGCCCCTACAAAGTCGATCGAATCGAACCGGCCCGTGTCGTAGGGGGCCGCGAGGAAGACGATGTCGGCGTACCGCCCGGGTACGACGGCGGTGAGGTGAACGAGCTCGATCGGCGACTCGCGCCCGGGAACTTCCACCAGAGCACGCCGCTCGCGGATCTCGAGCCCCAGCTCGTCGATCTTCGCGCGTAGGTAGTCGCGCGCCCGGGCTCCGCCCTCCGCTCCCGAGACCCGAGGTCCCAGACGCTCGAGGGCTTTCAGGTGGGACCAGGCACGGCCTGCTTCGAATTCCGAGTCGCTCTGCAGCGCCCGGGTAAGGCGACTCTCCCGATCGCTGGACGCCAGGCCGGACCCGCCGCCGGACGCGGGGGACGGGGGGACGGGAGACCGGCAACTGATGAGAAGAAGCGCAGCCAGGCAGGGCAGAACGCAGCTGATTCGGGCCTTGGCTCCCAAGCCTCTCCTTTCTCAGTCGCACCCGGTCCCGGGGTCCTCGGGACTTGTGACTCTAGCCCGCATGGGAGTGCAACTCGTGCGCCGACCCTCCCACGGGCGAAACTTTTCTCACGAATCAGCGCATCTGTCTGACACCTTCGGCTTCGTTCCACCACATCCTTAACAGGCGTCCCGTCCTCGCGGGACTCTTCAGTAGTGGGAGGCAGGGTTCCACCCCTGGTAACCCTGTCTCCTACCTCCGGCCCCGCCATTCCCACCCCAAGCTCCCGGTCCCGGGAGGCTCGCCCCATGTCTCGTGTTCATGGCGCCGCCCTATCGGGCGTCGAAGGTGCCTGCGTCGAGGTCGAAGTCCGACTGAGTTCTCAGCTTCCCAAAGTCGATATCGTGGGCCTGCCGGAGGCTGCGGTTCGGGAGAGCACCGCTCGGGTGAGGGGAGCGATCGCCGCCGTCGGGGAGCGCTTCCCCGATCGCCGGGTCACGGTGAATCTCGCGCCTGCGAGCCTGCGCAAGAGCGGCGCGGGGCTGGATCTCCCGATCTCCATCGGCGTGCTGGCCGCCGCGGGGGCCCTCGAGGCCTCGGCCCTCGAGGGCAGGGGGTTCATCGGGGAGCTCGCTCTCGACTCCCGTCTGCGACCGGTTCGCGGTGCTCTCGCCCTGGTGTTGGCCACCCGGGATGCCGGCTGCCGGGAGGTCTTCGTCCCGGAGGCGAACGCATCCGAGGCCGCCCTGGCGCCGGACGTGCGGGTATTCGCCTCGAGCGACCTCGCAGGGGTGCTGGCGCATCTTCGCGAGGCCGAGCTGCTGGCCCCGTGCGAGGCTCCGGAGTTCCCGAGCGAGGCTCGTCACGTGGCGTGCATCAGCGAGGTTCGCGGTCAGGAGGGGGCCAAGCGAAGCCTCGAGATCGCAGCCGCGGGAGGTCATGGAGTGCTCTTCTCGGGCCCGCCCGGCGCGGGCAAGACGATGCTGGCGAGTCGGCTTCCGGGACTCCTGCCGCCGCTCCGATTCGACGAGGCCCTCGAAGTGACTCAGATATACGGTGCCGGTAATCTGCTCGACGCCGGCTGTCCGATCATGAGCCGGCGCCCCTTCCGCGCCCCCCACCATACGGCCAGCACCGCGGGGCTCCTCGGTGGCGGCAACCCCCCGCGTCCAGGTGAGGTGTCGCTTGCTCATCGGGGTGTTCTCTTCCTCGACGAGCTTCCCGAGTTCAACCGTCGCAGCCTCGAATCCCTTCGCCAGGTGCTCGAGGAGAAGCAGGTTCGCATCGCGCGCGCGACGATTTCGTGCAGCTTTCCGGCGCACTTTCAACTGGTCGCCGCCGCGAATCCCTGCCCGTGCGGCTGGTGGCGCAGCGACCAGCGCGATTGCCGCTGCGATGACGGAGTGCTGGCGCGCTATCGCGCACGGCTTTCGGGTCCGCTCCTCGATCGCATCGATCTGCACGTTCGAGTCCCCGCGGTTCGTTGGCGCGACCTCGATCTTCCCGCAACCGGGCCGACGAGCGCGGAAATTCGTGCCCGGATCGACGCGGCTCGCCAACTCCAGCAAGCGCGCGGGGTGCCCTGCAACGCCGAGATCCCGGATGCCCGGCTCGACGAGCTGGTCGCTTCCACGCCAGAGACGCGAGAGCTGCTGGGTCGTGCGGTCGATCGCCTGCGACTCTCTGCGCGTGCCGCCCGGCGCACACTCCGAACCGCGAGAACCATCGCCGATCTCGCAGGCTCTTCCTCACTCACCCCGGCCTCCGTCGCCGAAGCCATCAGCCATCGCGGTGAAAATGCGGAGCTCGATGATGGGAATGCCGACAGATAGGGCTCACTGAACGCTCCCGACTGCGATCCGGGCAAAGACGTTGCATCACGAGAGATCCGCTGACCCCACACCGTCTTTGTTGTGACGATTTGCGGCAACTCGCGGGGTGGTTTCGCTCGAGTGAGACCCTGGCTCGACGCGACGACGCCGATTTTGGTCACTCGACGTGCCAACTTTGACACTTGCATGTCGAAGAGCACGGCCAGCTGGGCAGCGCCACAGCGTAAGGTGCTGAAATTGCGTCGTTGCCTCGAGCAGGGCAAGCGCTTCGCGGCTGGCATCAAATATGCAGTTGATGCTTGCGGGCAAGCAGGAGACTGAACTTCGTGGCATCTGCAGCGGCAGCAAGGATCGTGGCCCTACAGGACGCAGTGGTCGACTCGAAAAGACTCGACCATGGCTCGAGCTGCACGCCGCTGAAGGTGACGTTGCTCGAGCTCGTCGAGGTCCTGAGCTCCATCACCGACGACGAGCGAGAGGTCGTCGCGACCGTGATCGCCATGCTGGCGCGCGGGAGGGTGAAGCTGCAGGGCAACTTCCGAGAAGTGCCACCCGAGGCGTTCATCGACTGAACTCCCTTCCGCTCAGGGACCCAAGTGTCTCGTCGCAATGCGGGTCCTGCGAACATCGGGCCATTCACGGCTCCCGGGGCTCTCCAGGCGGGCACGTAAATCCAGGATCGAGCTAAGATCCCAGCTCTTCTCGCCCGGGCGGTAGCCCCGCCTCGGCTCCCTCAACGCGAAGAAACGAGTTCGAGGAAGAATAGGCAGAGGTCGCATCCACGATGAAGGGCATCATCCTGGCCGGGGGATCCGGATCCCGCCTGCATCCGATCACCCAGGGCACCAGCAAGCAGCTGCTGCCGATCTACGACAAGCCCATGATCTATCATCCGCTCTCGGTGCTGCTGCTTGCGGGGATCCGGAAGATCCTGATCATCACGACTCCGCACGACCACGAGTCCTTCCGACGCCTGCTGGGGGATGGGTCGCGCATCGGGATCGAGATCGAGTACGCGATACAACCGTCGCCGGGAGGACTCGCCCAGGCGTTCCTGATCGGTGAAGAGTTCATCGATGGAGAGCCGGTGGCTCTCGCGCTCGGCGACAACATCTTCTACGGCCATGGTCTGCCGCCGGCCCTCCGGAGTGCCGCAGATCGCAGCGAAGGTGCGACCGTCTTCGGTTACTGGGTGAGCGACCCGGAGCGCTACGGCGTCGTGGAGTTCGACAAAGAGGGCACGGCGATCGGGATCATCGAGAAGCCCGAGAATCCGCGCTCGAACTACGCCGTCACCGGGCTCTACTTCTACGACGCGAGCGTCGTCGAGCGCGCGAAGGCGCTTACGCCTTCACCGCGCGGCGAGCTCGAGATCACGGATCTCAACATCAGCTACCTCGACGACGGTGCGCTCCATGTCGAGATGCTCGGGCGAGGCACCGCCTGGCTCGATACCGGCACCTACGAATCGCTCCTCCAGGCCTCGAACTTCATTCAGACGATCCAGGAGCGTCAGGGCCTCAAGATCGCGTGCATCGAGGAGATCGCCTATCGCCTGGGCTATCTGAGCCGGGAGGATCTCGTCCGCCTGGGCGAGGAGCTCAAGAAGAACAGCTACGGCACCTACCTGCTGCGCCTTGCCGCCGAAGAAGAAGTATCCCGGTAGGATTCATCGATATCGAGCGGCCCGTCCGTTCTCGAGCTGACGCATCGGCACGCACCCGTGCCGCCTCCGCGCACCGCTTCGGGCGGCTCCGAGCTCGACGCGGCCGATCTCAGTAGTCGTCTTCAGTATTCTTCTTCAGTAGTCGTCTTCGACGCAGAGCTCGCCGTCGTCCTTCGGCTCCTTCACGGTGTAGGGAGCGCCGCAGTAGCCGCAGAAGACCTGATCGCCGACCTTCTCATCACCATCCAGCAGGATGCTCGAGTCGCAGGCCGGGCAGTCGATTTCTTGAGACATGCTGGAACGATCGGGTCGTCGGGGCGAAGACTTGAGGGCGCCGGTTCGAGATGCCAGTGCGAAGAGCGGTAGAGCCCGGGGAAGAGCGGCTCAATCACCTCGGCAGTCTGCACAATGCCCGTACAGCTCGTGGCGATGGCGCAGGACCTGGAACCCGTAGCTCTCCGCGATCTGCTCCTGCGCATTTTCGATGACGTCGGACTCGAATTCGACGATATTGCCGCACTTCAGACAGACGAGATGGTCGTGATGACGGTGCTCGATCTCGTAGCGCGTGAGGCCGTCATCGAAGCGACGCTCCTGGGCAATACCGGCATCGACGAGCAGCTTGAGGGTACGGTAGACGGTCGTGTAGCCGATGCCCGACTTGAGGTCCCGCACCTTGTTGTAGAGGTCCTCGGCGCTGATGTGCGAACGACCATCGAGGAAGGCGTCGAGGATGAGATCCCGCTGCTTGGTGTGTTTCAGCTTCTTCTGATCGAGATAGGCGGATAGCGCTTCTCGCTCCGCTTCATGCGGCATGATTTTCCTCGGATCCTTCCCGCCCTGGCCTCACAGACGTCACATCTGCTCGAGGATCTCCTCGGCGACCTCGGCGACGTCGTTTTCGAAGCTCTGCGCCAGAACCCGAATCTGGCTCTGGATCCCGCGACTGAGAGATGTGTCTCCCTCGTTTTGAAGTACTAGCAAAGCCTCGAGGGCCGTCACCACCAGCTCCGTCTCCTTGCAATCGAGGAAGATCGAGAGCAGCTCGAGTTGCCGCGGGAGACCGAGGCTCTCGCGATACGCCTGGCAGGCGGCGTCGAGCTCCGACGATCCGTGGGCGTCGCGGATCGCCCGGGCGAGAGCCTCCCCCTCTTGCCCGCCTTCGGAGCCGGAGAAGAGCTTGTCGATCTCGCTCAGGTATTGCTTGGTGGCCTGCTCGGAGCGCTCCCTGGCCGCCTCCCCTCGTGGTCCGTGCTGTCCTCCCGAACGCGCGCCGTCGCGACGTTGGTCGATTTCCCGCCAGCTCAGCTTTTCCTTGTCACTCACGGATTCGGCTCCATCATATCCCTCTGCGATTCCCTCTCGGTTGTGTCGATCGAGACGAGTTCTCGTCCGCCCTCTCGACTTTCGGCCTGCTCGTCACTCGCCTCGGTTCCCCGCGCCTCTTCGGCCCGATCCCCGCCGGCCTTCGCCATCGAGGCTTCCAGCAGGGCGAGGTTGCGGGCGGCTGCGTCGTTCGTGCAATCCAGCGCCGCTGCTCTTTCCAGGGCTACACGCGCCTCGTCCTCTCGTCCTGTCGCCGCGAGCGCGAGACCCAGATGATTCTGGACCTGCGACGCCTGGGGGGCCAGCTCGGAGGCTCTCTCGAGATCCGCGATCGCGAGCTCGTACTCACCTCGATCGAGCTCAGCGGTTCCGCTCTGGTAGAGCTGCGCGGCCCGCCACGACGTACAGCCGCCGAGTAGGGGCAACGCCAGCACGATCCATAGCACCCGCAAAGCATACCTCGAAGATCCCACCGATTACCTCACTCAGTCGGGCCCGCTGGTGACCGCACTGACACAGGGCGCGGTCGGGGGGAGGGGACGCCGGAATATTAGACCATTCCGACCCCCGAGTTCACACCTTGGGAGGTGGATCGAGGATTGGGTCTCCGGCTCCAGCAAGCGCTCTGGCCGACAGGGAGGAACCTCGGGCGCCCCCGAGCTGCCGGTGGTGCGTCGGACCCAATCAACGGTCCACCCAATACAACTTGTGATTGCCTGATGACGATCCGCGTGTTAAGGATAGTCTTCTACCCACCCTACCCATTCGGGAGGACTCCGATGAAGATTCCCTCAGTCGCGACGCCTCGATAGCGTCTGCACCCTCGAGATTCGGGTGCTTGGGTTCCGAGCGCACTGCCATCCAATCGCTCGATGATTCCATGCATGGATGGACAGCGAGTTCGGGATGGTTCGGTACTGCCAGGCATTTTCCGGTATGACCCGGTAAAGATCGGCATTGCCCAACACAGCCCTCACCTCCTGTCCCCGCGTCCTACACGGATAAAGACAGACAGGGCTCCCAGCCATCCGGCTCATTCTCGATTCGGCTCACTTCAGGGCGAACCTTCGCCGGACGGACCTCAGCTCCCTCCGGTTCAGGGCCCGAGGGATCCCGGCGAGCGGGAGGACGCAGGCGCACTGGTTCCCGTCTCGTGTCTGCCCACAGTCCATCGTCCGGAGCTCTTCCCTCAATGTCCACGCCACCCTCGTTCGAATCACATCTGCATCCGTATCCGCCCGGAGGGGTTCGGGAGGTCGTGAAGCTCGCGATTCCGGTCGTCCTCACCCACATGTCGATCACCGCGATGCAGATCGTCGACAGCGCGATGGTGGGCCGGCTCGGCGCGCCCCAGCTCGCCTCGATCGGACTCGGAGGGATCTGGCTCTGGACGGTGCTCTGCTTCTTCGTCGGCACCACCACCTGCATCCAGACCTTCGTCGCCCAGCACCATGGCGCCGGGGAGTATCGCGAGTGCGGGAGCTGGGCCTGGCAGGGACTCCACGCCCTCGTGCCGATCGCGATCGCGATGTCCTTCGTGATCTACTTCGGTGCCGAGACCCTGCTGGTCTGGATCGCTCCCGACCCCGAGATCACCCCCTATGCCCTGGACTACCTGCGCATGCGCGCCTTCGGAAACGTGGGCCTGATCGGAGCCGTCGCCCTCAGCTCGTTCTTCCGAGGGCTCGGCGATACACGCACACCTCTCTATGCGTCGGTGGCCGCCAACCTGCTCAACGCCCTGCTCGACTACGGGCTGATCTTCGGAAACTTCGGCCTGCCCGCGTGGGGTGTCGCAGGAGCGGGAGTCGCCACCTCGATCGCCGAGTGGGCGAACTTCCTCTTCCTCGGGATCTTCTTCTTTCGCTTCGCAGGGGTGGAGCAGTACCAGACTCGCTTCGCCCGGCCATCGCTCGATCGGATTCGCCGGTTGATGCGCACGGGTCTGCCGGTCGGAGGGCAGTGGTGGCTGGAGATGACGTCGTTCGCGGCCTTCATGACGCTCGTGGCCCGCATGGGCGACGCCCCGATGGCGGCCAGCCAGGCGTTCATCGCCCTGCTCGCCGTCTCCTTCATGCAGGCCCAGGGTCTCGGGATCGCGGTCGCGACCCTGGTCGGACGCTACATCGGCGCTCGGGATCTCGATTCTGCCGAGCGCAGCTTCAGCTCGGGCCTCCGGGTCTGCCTGATGTTCACTGGATCGATCGCGGTCGTCTATCTGGTATTCCCCGAGCCACTGCTGCGCATCTTCAGCGACGACGTGCGGGTGATCGAGCTCGGAGTTCCGCTGCTCTGGGTCGGATCGGTGTTCCAGGTCTTCGACGCCGTCGCGATCATCGCGGACGGCGGGCTGCGCGGAGCCGGGGACACGCGCTGGCCGATGATCGTTCGATTTCTGCTCGCATGGGGAATATTCCTGCCCGCCGCCTACATCCTGGGGTTCGTCCTCGGCGGGGGTCTCACCTGGGCCTGGGGAGGAGGCGTGATCTACATCGCCATTCTTTCGGGCGTCATGCTGCTGCGGATTCGCTCGGGAGTCTGGAAGACGATCCGGATCTAGCCCCAGCAGGCTTTCACAACGAAGAGTGGGTTGGAAAGACGCGTGCATGGCGACGGGAGTGGGTTTTTCCGCAGCCTGCTGGGCGACTACCCGCCGAGCCGCTTCGACTTGAACCGGATCCGGGCGACCACCGGGATGTGATCCGAGGCGCGCCGGGAGGCGGGGGTGTCGTGGGAGTAGACGGAGACGACCTCTGCGCTTCGCGTGTACACACGATCGAGAGCAAGCACCGGAGCGGGCGCGGGGAAGGAAGCAGGCCAATCGAGGTTGTGGTGGCGCTGTAGCTCGTCGTCGAGCCGGCGGGTGGCCTTGCACTCGCGCCAGGCGTTCATGTCGCCGAGGAGCACCGCCGGCCCCGAGTTGAGATGGGGATGCTGGAGGAGCGAGCTCACCTGGCGCTGTCGCGTGCGGTCGACGAGGGATAGGTGGGTCGCCATCACGCTGAGGCTGCGTTTATCGTCGGAGAACTGTGCGGCGAGGATCCCGCGCTTTTCGATCCGAGAGTGGGAGATGTCGAGCACCGAGCAGGTCGTGATGGGGAAGCGCGACAGGATCGCGTTCCCGAGCTCGCCGCGCCGGTGGATGCGCGTGACCGCGAAGGCGTAGTGGAGGCCGAGCGCGGCGCACAGGGTCTTGAGCGGGTCGTCTTCTTCGTCGGGTCGCAGGACTTCCTGGAGCGCGATGATGTCGGCATCGAGCTCCGAGATCACGAAGCCCGCACGCGCCGCGTCGGGTGCGCCGCGGCCGTTCACGCCCGTCCAGCGATGAACGTTGTAGGTCGCGACGGTGACTTCCTCGCCGATCAGATCGGGCTCGTAATAGCCGGGCGCGGGAAACATCTGGAGACGCGGCACGGCGGAGGGTGTCGTGGGCTGGCGCAGGCTCGACGCCACATCGAGGGCCTGCGCGATGCCACCCCCCCGGCGGCTCTTCGCCCTCTGCGACTTCTTGCGCCCCAGTGCCAAACTCATCCTCCTGGCTCGATTCGGGTCGAGCCTCTCGTCGCTGTCCGGATCTTGCGCCCACCCGCCAGGGCGGCGCCTTCGATAATCTGCCCCGGAGTCCTGCCCCAGAACCCTGCCCCGGAATTCTGCCCCGGGGATAGTCGGACACCGAGAGCTCAGAATCGATCGGTTCTCGCCATTCTTATCGGAGAATCGTGTGATCTCCCAACCAGTTCTGTGATCCGGCCCACAAGGTCCCTAGGGGAACC
>CBDUYG010000011.1:0-20633 GCA_965371385.1 uncultured Myxococcales bacterium
TCCAATGGGAAGGGCAGGGGGAGAGGAGCCCAAGCTGGCTGGCACGAGAAAGACCGCCTCGGCCGTGATGCGGATCGGCGCCCTGCTGCTGTTCTGCGCCTCCGCCTATCTCGTGAGCGGGGCCGTCGCCGCCCGGCGCTCCCATCACGAGCCCCACGATGCTTCGCTCTCCTTCCTCGCAGTGGGCGATACGGGCAAGCGGCACCGCATCGTCGCGCGCCTCAGCGAGGGGCAGATCGCGGTCGCCGACGCGATGGCGCTCGAGGATCGCCATCATCCGGTCGACGCCCTGGTTCTGCTGGGCGACAACTTCTACATGCGGGGCCTCGAGAGCCACGAGCTGGTGCCTCGCCTGCGACAGAATCTCGTCCTGCCCTACTGCCGCTTCCTGGATCTCTCGGGCCCCCGTTCGCCCGAGGTGAGCACCTCCTGCCATGTCCCCGAGTCCGATCGGCACGTGATCCCCTTCCATGTGGTGTTGGGAAATCACGATCTCACGGCCGAGGAGAGCCCCCGATTGCAGCAGGAGGTGGTGCCGGAGTTCGTCGTCAACTGGAGTGTGACCGAGCGTAGAGTCGAGGTCGTCGAGCTGGGTCAGGGGGTCAGCTTGATTCTCGTTGACGCAGATCGGGAAGGGCCGAGCGCAGGGGGGCGGCGCCGACTCGAGGAGGCGCTACGCGAGGCCAGAGGCCCTTGGCGGGTTATCGCGGCCCATACCCCGATGGCGATCGGGGAGTGGAGTGCGCCTCCCCAGGAGTTCGATCACAGTCTCGAATTCGAGAGCCAGGTGCGAAGCGCGATCGAGGCGGCAGGGGTCCCGGTTCATCTCTACCTCTCGGGTCACCATCACAGCATGCAGATTCTCGAGGGCGGCGACGAGCTCGGCCCCTTCCTGCATGTCGTGGTGGGGAGCGGGGCCCGCTGGCGAGAAATCGAGAACCCGCACCCACATAGGCGTTTCGGACGCGGTCGCCTCGGGTTTGCGCGGGTGGATCTCACTGGAGCCGGAGACCAGGAGCATCTGGTGGTCTCGCTTCTGCAATCGTCGACGACTCCGCTGACCGCATGGGGAGGACCGAGGCTCGTGTCGCGCTGGAGCATCGGGCGCGATGGAGCGACTCGCAGCGTGCCCTGATTCCGTTCGCCGGATCGTCGCGGCGAGATTTCAGGCTGATCCGAAGCTCGCCTTCCGGGCCTCGAGTTCTTCCCAGCGCGCCGTCCGGGTCGCAACGTCCCGGCGGGCGGACTCGAGCTCCTGGCTCAGGGTCGCGACCTTCGAGCCCTCGTCCCGATAGGTCTGCGGATCTGCGAGCTGGGCCTCGAGGGCCGCGTACCGGGTCTCCGCCTCGTCGATCTGCTCCATCAGCGCCTCGAGCTCTCGCTCTTCCGCGAAGCTCAGCTTCTTCGGTTTGCTTCCGAGGCCTGGCTTGCTCGAGCCCCTCACTCGCGGCTCCCCGCTCTTGCGACTCCCCGCCCCGGCAACCCGGCTCCTCTCCCCCTCGCTCTTCTCCTCCCGCTTCTGCGCCTCGCGCCTGGCGCGGAACTCCGAATACGACCCGCGCTGCAGATCCAGTCTCCCGCCGTCCTCGAATGAGAGGATCGAGGTCGCGACCCGATCGAGGAACCAGCGATCATGGCTGACGATGAGGGCGCTGCCGGAAAACTCGAGGAGCATGGATTCGAGGGCGCCGAGCGTCGAAACATCGAGGTCGTTGCTCGGCTCGTCGAGTAGCAGCAGGTTGCTGCGATTCGAGAGCAGCTTCGCGAGGCAGACCCGGGCTCGCTCGCCCCCGGAGAGCACACTCACCTTCTTGCGCTGGTCGGCGCCGTCGAAGAGAAAACGCTCGAGGTAGGCTCCGACTCGCAGATCCTCTCCGGCGACCTCGACGACCGGGCGATCCCCGGCCACCGCCTCGCGCAGGGTCTCGTCTTCGCGCAGCCCCGAGCGGGCCTGGTCGAGGTATCCGATGCGTGTCCTGTCACCGAGGGAGACCTCACCCTCGCTCGCCTCGAGTTCGCCCAGCAGGCAGAGGAGCAGGCTCGTCTTGCCCGAGCCGTTCGGTCCCACGACGCCGATTCGTTCTCCCTGCATGAGGTCGAGGTCGAGCCCGTCGATCAGCTTCTTGCCGTCTCGCTCGACGCTGAGCCCCGCCAGGTGAAGGATCTTCTTCCCCAGGCGCTCGGCGCCGGCGCGCAGGTCGACGCTGCGCTCGCGCTCGGGCCCCGACTGATCGAGGGCCCCCTCGATTCTCGCCATGCGAGCCTTCTGCTTCGTGCCCCGCGCGCGAGGCTGGCTGCGGAACCAATCGAGCTCCCGGCGCAGGAAGTTCTGACGATTTCGCTCGACCCGCTCCGTATGGGCGTCGCGCTCGGCCTTGATCTCCAGGTAGGTGGCATAGCCGCCCTGGAAGCTCGTCATGACCCCACGGTTGAGCTCGAGGGTGCGGGTTGCGACGCGGTCCAGGATGTAGCGATCGTGGGTGATGAGGAGCAGGGCCCCCGGGAATCGCTCGATCAGATGATCCTCGAGCCATTCGATCGTCTCGACATCGAGGTGATTCGTGGGCTCGTCGAGGATCGCGAGGTCGGGCTTGCCGACCAGCAGGCGTGCCAGCGCCACCCGTCTTCGCTCGCCTCCACTCATCGTCTCCACGAGCCGATCGGGATCGTCGATCCCCAGGTGATCGATGATCGCCTCGGCCTCGTGGCGCCGTTCCCAGCCGCCAAGGCGCTCGAGAGTCTCGGACGCCGTGGCCTGATCGTGAATCAGCGCATCGAGGTTCTCTGGGGCGCTGGAGATCAGGTCGGTCAGCTCGTCGTAGCGGCGCCTGGCCTCGTTCCACTCCTCCAGGCTCGCGAGAACGACCTCGCCGGCCGTCTTGCCGCTCGGGAGCTGAGGCTCCTGATCGAGGTAGTCGAAGGTGGCCCCGCGACGCCGGGCGATATTGCCGCGGTCGGCCTCCTCGAGCCCTGCGAGGATCCTGGCCGTCGTGCTCTTCCCGCTGCCGCTCTTCCCCACCAAGCCGACTCGTTCTCCGCTGCGGATCGTAAACGTGACGGAGTCGAGGATCGTGCGGTCGCCATAGGACTTGTGGAGTTCGCGGCAGTCGATCACGGGCATGATGTGGGTCGGCTCCACTCTCGACACTCTGGCGGTTCCGCTCTCGGGCGGCTGGTTCTGATATGGTTGAGCCGATGCCACTCCGAAGCGTCAGGGTTCGCCCGTTCGCGGCTTTCTTCGCGATCGTCTCCGTCTTCGTCTTCGTCGCATCTCTCTACGCCTGGACGGAGCGTCGCTCTCTCGCTCGGCGTCTGATTCTCGCACAGCTTCCCGATGGCAGCCCGATGGGGGTCGCCTTCACGATCGAGCGAATCGACCTCGGGGGCTTCGAGCTGCGCGATCTCACGATCGGCCCGGAGCCCTCGCGACCGGATCTTCGCCTCGAGAGCCTGCGTGCCTCCTACTCCCTCGCTTCCCTGTTCACGGGACGTGTCACGCGCCTCGATCTCGAGGGGCTGCGGATTCGTGGCGAGCTGACGGAGGCGGGACTCGTGTTCGGAACGCTCGATTCCCTGCGCGGGACGGCATCCAGCGACGAAGAGGATCCGGGGTCCCTCATCCCTCCCGGGCTGTTTGCGCTGAGACGGATCGAGGTGAGGGATGCGGAGCTCTCGATCGAGGGCGCGGCTGGGGAGGGGGTCATCCAGGCCTCCGTTCTCGCGCTCGCGTCGCCCATGGGCAACCTCTCGCTCGAGCTGGAGCTCACGGCCCGGCACCCCCGAGCCTCGGGCAAGGCGAGCTGGCACGGGGAGGCAAGCCGGGAGGCCATCGAGGGCGAGCTGGAGCTGTGGCTCGGCGAAGGGCCGGAGCTGGAAAACCCCGCGGACGCGCAAACGAGCCGGCGGGAAATCGAGGTTCGCGGGATCCTCGGGATTCGAGACGGAATGCTGAGCTTCGACCCCGAGGGCTGCATCGCGCTGACGGTCCCGGCTGGGGGAATGGAGGATGTCTTCGATCTGACGGGTCCGCTGGCCCTCTGCGCACGTAGCCATCGCGAGCCCGGGGTTCGGATCGCTCTCGCAGAAGAGGCGGGCTTGCGCGTCGACGTCGCGTTGGCAACGGAGCCCGCCCCGCTCGCCGGGCACCTGCTCGGCGAGGGAGAGACCCTGCGCTTCGAAGGCGAGCTTCCCGGGATCGTGGTGCGTTCAGACGACGTGACTCGGCCGGAGTCGCAAGAGTTGGAGATCGAGGCCCGGGGAGGGCGATTCTTCGTACCCCTCTATGAGTTCGAGGTGAGCGGTCTGGATCTGAAGACGAGCGCTTTGCTCGAGCCCCTCCGGCTGAGCGGTGAACTCACTCTCGCGCATCTCTTCAATCGCGAGCGCCCGGAGAATTTCCCTGCCCTTTCGCTCGCGGCGCGCTTCGAGCCCGAGGGAGAGGGGCACGCATTCCGCCTGGACTTCTCCGATCCCACGGGCTCCCTGCGAATCGAGATCGAGGGGCAGCACGATTCAAATGGCACGGGGGGCGCGGGAGGCCACGCGAGCCTGCGCGTCCCCCTCCTGGCTTTCGATCCAGCCGGGTTACAGCCAGGCGATCTCGTCTCTGCACTTCGAAAAGTTGTGACACGGGTCGAGGGTGGCGTCGCTGGGAAGGGAAGTCTCGCCTGGGAGGGTGGTGAGATCCGGGCCGATCTCGAGCTCGAAATCACACCCCTGAGCTTCACGAGCGAGTGGGGCGACGTCGAGGGGCTGCGGGGATCACTCGCGTTTGCGGGCCCATTTCCCTTCTACACCCGAGCTGCCCAGCGTCTCGAGGTTTCGCGTCTGACGGCGGGGATCGAGCTGCGCGACGGAGTCATCGATTTTCAGCTGCGCCGGGACGGACGCTTCGATCTCGACCGGATGCACTGGAGCGTTGCCGGCGGAAACATCGTGGGCAGGGGCCGATTCGATCCCCTGGCTTCCCACCACGATCTACGCCTCGACGTGCAGGAGCTCGAGCTCGCGGAGCTGTTGGCCCTGGTCGAGCTCGACGGTCTCAGCGGCACGGGGAGCATCTCGGGCAGCTTGCCTTTGCGCTGGGAGGGCGAGTCGATCGCGATCCGGGGAGGGGCGCTTCGCGCTGCAGAGGGAGGGGGCTGGATCCGCTACCGGCCCGATTCCTCGGCCGGCGCGATGGCGGGCCGGAACGCGGAGCTGGGCATGTTGGTGGGGGTGCTCGAGAACTTCCGTTACGAGAGTCTCGCGGTCGAAGTGAATGGGGACGCCCTCGCCGACGTCCAACTCGCATTGAAGCTCGAGGGAGCCAATCCCGACTATCAGGGCGGCATGCCGATCGAGTTCAACCTGAATCTCGAGGCGGCGCTGATCGATCTCCTTCGCAGCGCAGCTGCAACGGAGCAGATCTCGGAGTCGGTTCGCAAGAAGCTCGAATGACGTTGGCCTCGGGTCTTCGCTGGACGCCCGTGGATCGGATGAGTAGGCTTGCTCCGGATTGCTCCGGGGAGGGGAGGCAGATGGGCCAGGTCGTCCAGGCGAGTCGCAAGCCGAGGGGAGCGCGGGACTTCCAGGGACTCCGGGCCTCGGAGCCCAGGAACCCCTCCCGCCGCCGCCGGCGGTTCCGCGACTCTTTGCGAGGGTTCGGCTTCATCTGCGTTCTCAGCGTCTTCTCGCTCCTGCTCTCCTGCACGCACAAGGTGCAGGTCGAGGCGCCCAAGGAGCCGATCGTGATCAATCTCAACGTCAAGATCGAGCACGAGGTTCGGATCAGGGTGGACGACGATCTCGAAGATCTCTTCGACGAAGACGATGAACTCTTCTGAGTCCTGGCCCGCGGAGGTTTCCATGTCGAAGTCAACTCATCACGGGTATCCAATCAGGCGGGCCGCAGGTTCACGTGCGGGATTCTTCTGCTGGATCTCCGCTCGGCTCGCGGCCCCGCCCGCCCTGGCCCTCTTTCCAATCCTCTTCCTCGTGCTCATCCTGGCCGGGAGCCCAGCCGCCGCCCAGGACGTGGACAGCGCGAAGAGCTCCGGCCAGATCGGTGAGCAGCTCGACGGTTATCTCGGTCTCGTCGATTCGTCTGCCCCGGACTCGGTCGACGCGCTCGTCGAGGAAGTCAACGGCCGGCGCAGGGCGAAGTACCAGGAGATCGCCTCGAAGCGCGGCACCAGCGTGGACGCGGTCGCTGCGCTCGCTGGCGCCAAGCTGATCGCGCGGGCTCGGCCGGGAGAATATGTGGAAAGCTCGAAGGGGAGCTGGACGAAGAAGTAGAGGCGGCCGGCGGCTGGCTCCTCTCTGGATGACGGTCGGCACGGCTTGCATGGGGGGTGGCACGTGCTGCGATGGATGACCTCCCTGGCGCTCCTTCTCGTTCTCGGCGCGACGGGCTATGCGAGCTACAGGCTGCTGCGAGCCGGGCTGGAATCCGAGGTCTATCGCGACCGACTCGAGGCCGTGGTGGAAGACTACGCTGCGCTGCGCGAGCAGTATCAGGACGCGATCCGGAAGACGGCCGTCACGGAGCTGCTGGTGCGGGACGGCCGCCTCGAGATCGCAATCCGCACCGCAGATGGCCAACGGCAGGTCTTCGAGACCCCCTTCGATCCGAGCAAGGAGATCTACATCGACTTCGTCGTCGTCGATGGCCGGCTCTGGATTCGGCGCGTCTTCGACAGCGAGACCCCTCCGGACAGGGGTATGACGATCGATCCCCACTACGTAGACCTGCAGTGGAACGCCGAGAACGCCCTGCATGGCAAGGCGGTCTATCGGTCTCTCGAAGAGGGGCGCTGGGTCGTCACGGTGACGGGAGGGGGGGCGCTCGGGTTGGCGAAGATGCCCGATGAGGCTCGAGCCGAGCTCACGGCGGCCCCGGCCCTGCGGGAGTTCGTGCCGGTTGATCGAGCGGTGGACGCGGCCCTCGACGAGATCCACGCGAAGGAGGTGTTCGAGACGCTCGTGCGGGAGCTCGACCTGACTCCCCGCTCACTTCAATCTCCCTGAGCTTCCCTGGCCTGCTGCTCCTCCTCTTCCTCCCCGGCGCCGGCATGCGTCAATTCGATCGTGACCTGGCTGCCGAGGCCGAGCCGGCTCTCGACGTCGACCCGGCCCCCGTGCTCGTGGATGATCCCGTGAGCAACGCTCAATCCCAGGCCCGTGCCGCCGTCGCTCCGACGCGTCGTGTAGAAGGGGTCGAAAATGTGCTCGAGCTGATCAGCGTCGATTCCTTCCCCCTGGTCCATCACCACGATACGAATCGAGTCCGGAAGATCCTCGCTCTTGACCAAGACCCGGCCATCCTTCGGATGGGCTTCGATGGCGTTGCGCAGCAGATTCACCAGCACCTGCTCCATCTCGATCGGATTCATCAATACCGGAGTGGGTGAGTTGCACAGCTCGAGCTCGATCTTGACGCCTCGTTCAGCGCCGTAGCTCCGGGTGAGAACCGCAGCGACCCGAACGATCTCGTTTACGTCCTCCTTCCACTTCGTCGCGGGCTCACCTCGGGAGAATTGCAGCAGGCCCTTCACGATCATGCCGCAGCGCTTGGCCAGGTGGACGATTTCGCCCAGGGCCTTCTGCGACGTCTCCTGGGCATCCTCGTCCTCTCTGCACAGGATCGCGAACTCGGCGGAGTTGAGGATCGCGCCGATCGGGTTGTTGATCTCGTGCGCGATTCCGGCCGCCAGGGTGCCGACCGAGGCGAGCCGTTCGTTGAGGCGAAGCTGATCGCGAGATTCCTGCAGCTCGCGGGTTCGTTGGCGCACGACGGATTCGAGGTGATTTCGATAGGTGTCGAGCTCCTCTTCCGCGGAGACGAGGCTGCTCACGTCCACACCCATCGACCAGTTGGGCCAGTCGGGCAGCGGGACTCGATGCGTCATGCTGGTCCAGGAGATGGTTTTCTTGCTTCCATCCTTGCAGGTGAGCACCCATTGGGCTCCCCGGAAATTCTCATCCCGCCACGCCCGGTCCAGATGCTCTCGATATGCTGGATCGGGATAGAAGCGCTCGAGCGTATCTCGATTGCCCACGATCTCATCGGCGCCATAGCCCGTGACCGCTTCACACTCGCGATTCCAGAAGAGGACGACCCTGTCTTCGTCGTAGGCAAAGAGCATGACCGGCATCTCGTGAACCACGGCGCGCAGCAGGGCCTGGGTCTCGTGCAGGCGCTTGCCCGGGATACCCGTCTTCGCCGGTTTCCGGCGCGTCAGGCGGCCATAGGCGAGGAGTCCGCCGGCGACCGCAAGGCGCAGGGCGAGGTGGGGCAGGGCCGGAGTCAGGAGACTCGAGGTGAATTCGCCGGGTTCTCGAGTGGAGGAGACGACGACGGCATCGAGGATCCAGAAAAGGGCGCTCAGCGCGACCGGGACGCCGACGTGGATCCAAGCCGTGCGAGACTTCGAGCCTCTCTTCGCCACCCTCTCAGGTCGCTTCGTCGTGCTCGTCGTCACGCCTGGTGTCGTTCTCGTTGCGCTGCTTCCCACGGAGACCTCGCCTCTCCGGCAATCACTGAAGCGGGCGTGCGAGGGGGGCGTCGCAAACTCGAGTATGGAGAGATTGAATCGCTCGACGCTCGAAAGTCAAGCCCGACCCGATCCGCCGGCAGGTCGAGGTGTCTGGGGTGACGATGAGTCGGTCTCCCACTATCGTGTGGGAATGCAGCTGGAATACGACGACAAGACCGAGGCATTTCGCTCGGAGCTACGCTCCTGGCTCACGCAGAACGTTCCCAGCGAAAAGGAGCGTCAGACCGAGCACCCGCGTTCCTCGGCCCACATGCCCCCCTGGGCGCGAGCCTGGCAGCGGCGCCTCTTCGACGCGGGCTGGCTCGTGCCGGGCTGGCCGCCGGAGCTGGGCGGGCGCAACGCCACTGCGGTAGAGCAGCTCGTCTACTTCGAGGAGCTTTCGCGCTTTCCTGTGATGCGCAGCTACAACATCCAGGGCCTGACGATCATCGTGCCTTCGATCCATGAATTCGGCAGCGATGCTCAGCGGGAGCAATTCGTGATGCCCAGCCTGCGCGGCGAGATCACGTGGTGTCTCGGTATGAGCGAGCCGGGAGCGGGTAGCGATCTTGCCGGGCTCTCGACCCGGGCCGACATGGTAGAGGAGAGCTTTCGGGTGACGGGCCAGAAGGTCTGGACCTCGGGCGCGGCCGATTCCGACTTCTGCTTCTGCTTCGTACGAACCGACCCCGAGGCTCCCAAGCATCGGGGTATCAGCGTCCTGATCATCGACATGCAGACCCCGGGCATCGAGGTGCGTCCCCTGCCCGAGCTCACCAATCCCGAGCACGCGGACTTCAGCGAGGTCTTCTTCGACGACGTGGAGGTTCCGCGCGAGAACCTCGTTGGCGAGCTCAATGCGGGCTGGGGGATTTCGGCGGGATCCCTCGCCCACGAGCGAGGCATGCTCTGGATCAGCCAGTCCGCCCGTATGCAGAGCCGGATCGAGGAGCTGGTGGCGCTGGGCGACGAGCCTGCCGCCGGGGGCGGCCGAATCGGAGACGGCGCCCTCTATCGCGATCAGCTTGCGGCGCTCTACATCGATGCCCAGGCGCTGAAGTTCATGGGCTATCGCGGCTTCGGCAAGTTCGCGCGCGGGGAGTCTTCCCCCGAGCACTCGACCCTGAAGCTTCTCGGGAGTGAGCTCGAGCAGCGCATGTGTCAGCTCGCGATGGAGGCGATCGGGCCGCGCGCCCTCGACGTGACGGTGGATTCGGGCTGGTTCGGCGACGGTTCCGGTCCGCCGGCGTGGTCCAATCAATATCTGCGCACCTTCGGGAACACGATCGCGGGTGGCACCTCGGAGATTCAGCGCAACATCATCGCCCAGCGCGTGTTGGGGTTGCCGCGAGGTTGAGCGGAGGGTCGCGGCCGCGCAGACAGGGACGAGCCGGGTCGGGGGATCAGACGCCGATCGCGTCGGCGATTCTCTGCCGGTGATCGCCCGTGGTGCCCAGGAGCGCTTCACCGGTCTTGAGGCGTTTGACGTAGAGGTGGACGTCCTGCTCCCAGGTGTAGCCGAGGCCACCGTGGATCTGGATGCCCTCCTTGCAGAGCAGCGACTGACACTCCCCCACCGCGGCCTTCGCCATGCTCGCAGCCAGGGAGATCGAAGGGCCCTCTTCCGAGGCCGAAAGGCTCTTGGTCGAGGGCGAAGGGCTTTTGCTCGATGGCGAAGGGCTTTTCTTTGACGGCGAAGGGCTTCGTTCGGCCAGGGTCATGGCTGCGTAGAGGGCGATCGAGCGGGCCTTCTCGAGGGCGATGAAGAGGTTCGCGAATTTGTGCTGGGTCGCCTGAAAGGACCCGATCGGTTTTCCGAACTGTTCACGATGCTTGGCATATTCGAGAGAGATGTCGAAGAGGGCCTGGCAGGTGCCGATCATCTCGAAGCAGAGGGCGACGGTTGCGGTGCTCACGATTCGATCGAGCGCGCGGGCCGACTCACCCGGTGTCCCGAGCACGCGGTCGCTCTCGACTCGCACCGATCCAAACTCGAGCCGCGCAAGCGGGCGGCTCGAGTCGAGGTTGCGATTGCGTACTGCCTTGACGGCGTCCCCCGGCAGCGAGAAGATCCCGACGCCGTCTCCCTGCTCGACCTTCGCGACGGCCACGATCTCGTCGGCGACCCGTCCGCCTTCGAGATTCGCGTCGAGCACGTAGGAGCGGGATCCGTCGAGGATCCATGAGTCGCCGTCGGGCTGCGCTGAAAGACCGGAGTCGTCGCCTCGAAAGCTCCCTGCCTCTCCCGCGATCGCGAGGGTGCCGATGCAGTTTCCCTCAGCGGCGCTTGGGAGGAAGCGTCGTTTCTGCTCGTCACTGCCCGCCTGGTCGATGGCGGGGATCCATTGGGAGGCGGTGCTGAGGAAGGGGCCGGTAGCGAGAACACGCCCGTGCTCCTCGCACAGCAGGCCCAGCTCGATCGCGCCGAGGCCCAGGCCTCCGAACTCTTCGGGCACGACGAGCGCCGTCCAGCCGAGCTCTCGCGCGCTCTTCCAGGGTTGCTCCGGGGTCGCCCCGCCTTCGTACATTCCGCGCGCGAGGGTGACGGGCGACTCCTGTTCGAGCACGGCCCGGACCGAAGATCGCAGCTCTTCCTGTTCGTCGTCGAGATCGAAATTCATGCCTGATGTTCTTCCCTCGCACTTGGGTGTTCGGTTGCATCTCGGTTTCGAATCTGGAAACGCTTTATAGCACCTGTGTCTTCCGGTCGTGAGTGTCTCCGTACCGACCGTACCGCTGGTGCCCTGGAGGAGGACGGGAGGATGACTCTCGACCCATATCGGATAGACTGCTGCGCCATGAGGATCGATTACACCGAAGAACAAGAGAGACTGCGAGAGGAGATGCACGGCTATTTCGTCAAGCTGATTTCGCCTGAGATCAGCGCCGAGCTCGGGGGCCTCGAGGGCGGGGAGCTCTATCGCAGCGTGATCAAACAGATGGGCAAGGACGGCTGGCTGGGCGTCGGTTGGCCGAAGGAGTTCGGCGGCCAGGGGCGGACCTGGATCGAGCAACAGATTTTCTTCGATGAGGCGCGGCGGGCGGGGGCGCCGATTCCCTTCGTCACGATCAACACCGTCGGGCCCGCCTTGATGGAGCTGGGGACCGAGGAGCAGAAGCAACGATTCTTGCCGGGCATTCTCTCGGGCGAGATCCACTTCTCCATCGGCTACAGCGAGGCGGAGGCGGGCACCGACCTTGCGGCGCTCAGTACCACTGCCGTGTTGGATGGCGACGAGTACGTCATCAACGGAACGAAGATCTTCACGAGCGGTGCCAACGATGCCGACTATGTCTGGCTCGCATGCCGCACGGATCCGGATGCGAAGAAGCACAAGGGCATCACGATCCTGATCGTAGATACCCGGTTGCCCGGCTTTTCCACCGCGCCCATTCACATCCTCAACGGTGGCGCCACGTGCATGTCCTATTACGAGAACGTCCGTGTGCCGAAGGACATGGTGGTTGGAGAGGTCAACGGCGGCTGGCGACTCATTACCTTGCAGCTCAACCACGAGCGCATAGGACTCGCGGCGTTTTCGAATCTCGCGATGCGTCTCTTCAATGAGATCCTCGACTGGGCGAAGAAGACCGAGGGCGACGATGGTGGCATGGTGGCGGATCAGCCCTGGGTGCAGATGAGCCTCGCCGAGGCCTTCTGCCTCCTCGACGCAATGAAGGTCATGAATTGGAGAATGGCCTGGGAGCTCGAGCGGGGTTCGCCGGATCCCTCCAAATCCTCCGCGGTCAAGGTCTTCGGGACCGAGTCTGCGCTGCAGGTCTACCGCCTCCTTCTCGAGGTTCTGGGCGCCGTGGGCACCCTGCGGGAGGAATCGGCGGGAGCGCTGCTCTCGGGTCAGGTCGAGCACGAGGCTCGCCTCGCAACGGTCAATACCTTCGGCGGGGGAGTGAACGAGATCCAGCGCGAGTTGGTGGCGATGTTGGGGCTCGGGATGCCCCGGGCGATGCGCTGATCACCCTGGCGAAAGCCGAAACAGGGCCGAAGATCGTAGCGAACACCTCGAACACCAGAGTCGGTCCGAATGGATCATCGCAGTTCGTGTTGGATCCACGCGTTCGTACGGGCGGAGCGCAGGTGTGACGGCCAGGAGTCATCGGGAGTCGAAATGGATTTTTCATACAACGAAGATCAGGAAGCGGTGGGCGAGCTCATCGGGCAGATACTGGAGGATCGCTGCAGCCTCGACAGGTCGAAGGAAGTCGAGGCGACCGACGCCTGGTTCGATGAGGATCTCTGGCAGGACATCGTCAAGGCGAGCCTTGCGGGACTCACGATCCCCGAAGAGTTCGGCGGTAGCGGCTTCGGGCTGATCGAAGCCTGCCTGGCCCTCGAAGCGACGGGTCGGTACTGCGCTCCCATTCCCCTGCTCGCCCATCTGATCACCGGTGCGATGCCGATCGCCGAGTTCGGCAGTCCCGAGCAGAAGAAGAAGTGGCTGATCCCGGCCGCCGAGTCCGGCGCCATCCTGACCGCGGCGCTCGCCGAGGTTGGGCTCTCGAATCCCGCGCTCCCTCGCGTCACGGCCACGCCGGACGGCGACGGCTGGCGGCTCCAGGGCGAGAAGACGAGTGTCCCAGCAGCAGCCGGAGCGAGTGCGATCCTGGTTCCGGCGGCGACGAGTGCCGATGACGTTGGCATCTTCATCGTGGAGCCGGGGGCGGAGGGCGTCGAGATCGAGCTCCAGCGAGCCATCAACTGGGAGCGTCAGGGGCAGCTTCGGCTGGCAGGAGTTCGGGTCGGAGCCGACGCGTTGCTCGGCGATGCGAGCAGCGGACGCGCGATGGTGGAGTGGATCGTCGACCGGGCGCAGGTCGGTATCGCCGCGACGATGGTCGGCATCGCTTACGAAGCCACCCGGCAGACCGCCGCCTACCTCACCGAGCGCAAGCAATTCGGCCGACCCCTGGGCTCATTCCAGGCGACCCAGATGCGCCTCGCGGATGCCTACATCGATACGGAGGCGATCCGCGCGGTGACCGTCCAGGCGGCGTGGCGGCTCGAGGAGGGCTTGCGTGCCCGGGCGGAGGTGCGCTCTGCCAAGTGGTGGGCGTGCCGGGCCGGCGATCGCGTGGTTCACAGTGCCCAGCACCTGCACGGCGGCATCGGCTCCGACGCCGACTACCCGATTCACCGCTACTTCCTGGCGGCGATGCAGCTGATGGCGACCCTCGGTGGCTCGAATCAGCAGTTGGCGGAGCTGGGCGCGATGCTCGTGAGTGACGAGGAGCGGCCGATTCTCTGAGAGAGAGTTCTCCGGCTCATCCTCGAAGCTGAAGTCGAACTCTCGCGTTCGGTCGAGTTCCTCCGATCGCATCCACTCCTCGCAACGAGCTTCACGAATAATCCGGGCTGGTGGCGGTGCTCAGCGTACCGTTTGGTCCAGGATATCTGCGCGTGTCTGCCCGATGGGACCCTCGACTATCCCCAATCGAGCCCGGGAGCCCTATGATCTGGCGCCCCGGAGCTGGAAGCCGGCCCGGCGGATGGCCCTGAAGGGGAAGCCCTCGAAACAGTCGAACGAAGCGCCACAAGGCGTTCCGCGGCGATTCTCGCCGGGAAGATTGATGGAAGATGAATCAATGAAGGAGATGAATCGATGAAGGCGCTGGTCAGCCACGATATCAACAAGTACTCGGTCGAGGAGGTGACGATCGATCCCCCGAAGGCCGGCGAACTCAAGGTCAAGATCGCGGCCTGCGGCGTCTGCCACTCCGATCTCTCCGTCATCAACGGCCTGCTTCCGCTTCCCAAGCCCATCATCCTGGGACACGAGGGCGCGGGAGTCGTCGAGGAGATCGGCGAGGGAGTCTCGGGCTTCGAGATCGGCGATCACGTCGTTCTCGCGTTCAACCCCGCGTGCGGGGAGTGCGTCCCCTGTCATCGCAAGGAGCCGCAGTTCTGCTCGGTCGGCGAGCCGAACGGCAAGATGCTCGACGGCACCTCGCGCACGCGCATGGGGGACAGCGAGCTGAACGTGATGCAGTTCCTCGGGTGCATGGCGGAGTACGCGGTGGTCCCCGCGATCAGCGCAGTCCGGATTGCCAGGGAGATCCCCCTCGACAAGGCGGCGCTCGTGGGCTGCGGCGTGATGACGGGCGTAGGTGCGGCGCTGAACACGGCGCGGGTCACTCCCGGCTCGTCGGTTGCGGTCTTCGGTTGCGGCGGAATCGGCCTCTCGATCATTCAGGGTGCCCGACTCGCCGGCGCAGGGAAGATCATCGCGATCGACCTCGCAGACAACAAGCTCGAAATGGCCCGCAGCTTTGGTGCCACCCACACCGTGAACGGCGGTGACGGAATGGCGGTCCTGAAGTGCAAGGAGCTCACGGGTGGTGAGGGTCCGGATTTCACCTTCGAGGCGGTCGGGGTGCCCCAACTGATGCTCGAGGCGAACGCCGCGGCCCGGCGTGGCGGCACCGTGACGATCGTCGGCGTCGGGCCGTTGACCGAGACGGTGCCCCTCAACGCGCTGATGCTCTCGATGGAAGGCAAGACGATCAAGGGCTGCTTCTACGGGGATGCCAACGTGAATCACGACTTCCCGATGCTGCTCGATCTCTACCAGAGCGGACGCTTGAACCTCGACGACATGGTGACCAACACCTACACGATCGACGAGGCGCCCCAGGCCTTCGTCGACATGGAGAAGGGGCTGAACGCGCGGGGTGTGATCGTCTTCTAGCTTCGAGCGGCGAGTCCGCCGGTGCTGTCCGAAGAGGAAATGGAGAGGGGAGCCCGCAAGGGTTCCCCTTCTTCGTGATGGAGCCGGATTCGAGGTGTGATCGACTCACTTCGAATACCCGAACACCGGGAGATCCAAGGCGAGCTAGCATCCGTGCGATGAAGCGGACCGATGGAGCGGTCGTCGCGGCGCTCGTCCTCTACGTCGTCGCGGTCGCGGTTGGGACCCTGTGGTGGCCCCTGGGTCGCGACCAGGGGATCTTCGCGTGGACGGGTGACGTGATCCTGCGCGGGGGGGTCCCCTACGTCGATGCCTGGGACGTCAAGGGGATCGCGACGCACTATACGTTTGCGCTCGTGCAGGGCGTGGTCGGACGAACGCTCTGGGGAATCCGGGCCTTCGATCTGATCGGGCTCTTCGTCTCGGCCTATGCGCTGATGCGCCTGCTTCGGCGCTATTGCGATCCCTTCGCGGCCGTGGCGGGGGCCGCGTTCTTCGCGCTGCTCCACATGCAGAACGGCTATTGGGCGACCTCCCAGCCGGACGGCTGGGCGACGATGGGGGTCGTCTGTGCCATGTCGCTGGCGTGGACGCGGGAGCCACCGAGCGCCCGGCGGATCTGGCTTGCGGGCTCGCTGGTCGGCGTGGCCGCTCTCTACAAGGTGCTCTTCGTTCTCTTCCTGCTGCCCGTCGCCTTGCCCCTCATCGTGCCCTTCGCGGCCGGGACGGGAGGCGGATTGCGGCAGAGGGTCGAGCCCTTGCTGCTGCTCGTCGTCTCGTGTGGCGGAGTCATCGCGGTCTCCTTCGTCTGGCTCCTGCTGACCGGCGCCCTCGAGGACTTCTGGCAGATTCAATTCGAGTTCAATCGCAGCGTGCATGCCCAGACCTTCCGCCGTTCCCTCTCCGGTACGGGGCGGAGATTTCTCGTCTGGTACCAGTGGATCTTCTGGACGCTACCCATCGTCCTGATCGGGCTCGTGACCGTGTGGCGCCGGCATCGCCGGATCGCCTGGGCGTTGATGCTTCAGTGCGCGGTATCGGTGCTCTTCGTGGTCATCCAGAACAAGTTCTATTCCTACCACTGGCATCCCCTCCGGCTCTCCATCGTGATCTGGTTGGCCTTCGGATTCTCGGGTCTCCTGGCCTTCGTTCGCGGGCTGGAAGGTCGGCTGGGCGCGACTCGGACCGAGACGCTACGTGCGGGTCTACTCATCGCCATTCTTGCGCTGGCCTGGTTCAAGGGTCCGCCCCTCAACGTGGCGGGATGGTCGGCGCACGTCAGCGGGACCCTCTCGATGGACGACTACTACCGTCCATTCAAGAGCTACTACAACCAGAGCTTTCGCTTTCGCTCGAATTGGACGGCTGTCGAGCACATCGTCGCCCACAGCTCGCCCGATGAGTCGGTTCTGGTCTGGGGCTTCGAGCCGATGATCAACTATCTCTCGGATCGGCGTTCGCCCACGCGCTTCGGCTACAACTACCCCGTGATCGCGAGTCGGGGCACGCCCTTCGAGGAGTCGTATCGTTCACAGATCATGCGTGAGCTCGCAGCGGATCCGCCGCGTTATGTCGTCGTCGGTGTCGGAGATCGGAACAGCCTGATGCCCCGATCCTCGCGAGACGAGCTGCTGGACTTCGAGCCCCTGTCGCGGCTCCTGCGGACTCAATACGAGCTGGAACGAAGCATCAAGGGATTCGATTTGTGGCGGCGGGCAGATCAGTAGGCTCCCGATCTTCGTGCCCGTCTCCAGCGCCTCTACGCCGCTCGTTCGCCGCTCGTTCGCCGCTCGTCTGCCACTCGTCTGCGAAGACTCCGGCAGGGTCAGATGCTTTGAACCGCCATGTCGGCTTCGACGATGGGCTTGAGCGCCGGATGGCCGTGAACCCGCTGCACCAGGGCGGCGAGCTTCGGCCAACGATCCGCCGGGAGAGACTCGCCCGAGAGGGCGAAGTTCACGAAGGGGCTGGCCACGGCGATGTCCGCGATGCCCAGGGAGTCGCCCACCAGGTAGTCGGACTCGTCCAGCTGCGATTCGAAATAATCCCAGATGGGAGGGGCCTTCTCCTCGAGGGTGGTCTTGACGATCTCTTCGTCGGAATCCTGCTGGAAGAAGTTGGGGCGTATGAAGCGCTGGAAGAAGGGCGTAGAGAGGACTTCGGTGAGCTTGGTATCGGAGTACTCTTCGTAGAAGAGTGCGCGCGCGCGCTCCAGCGGGTCGGTCGGATAGATCCGCGGCTCGGGATGGACTCGCTCGAGGTAGTCGATGATCACCGAGGAGTCGGGAATCGCTTGCCCCTGGTCCTCGTAGACCGGGATCTTGCCCAGCGGGCTGATCTTCATGAATTCATCGCTCTGACCGAAGGGAACGACCTGGGTCTGCTCGTATTCCACTCCCTTGATCGCAAGGGCGAAGCGTACCTTGCGAACGAAGGGGGAGAGGTTGGCACCGTGAAGGATGGGCATCGGGGGGACTCCTGGAATAGGGGCGCGTTGACGGGGAAGACTAGGTCTCTCGTGACAATGTGTCACGGCCGGGGCGCCGGCGGTCGGATTGGCGGCAGCTTGGTCAGCGACGTTCGCGACCCCTATCATCGACCGATTCCGGTGGAAGAGCCGCGGTGGAAAATCTGATCAGGATGGGAGCGAGGACGTGAAATCGGGTGGATGGGGGTTCCGGTCGCGGACGGGGGCGCGTGCAGCCGATCACGGCCGGGCTCATCTTCCCTGGCTCGCGGCGGTGCTGCTGCCCCTCGCGGTACTGCCGATCGGGTGCCATGAGAGCAGGCCGCAGCCGCTCCCCAGCCTGCTCCTGATCACGGTCGACACCCTGCGCGCCGATGCGCTCGGTGCCTATGCGGTCGGGCAGGGTGCAGCGAGAGTGGCGGCCGAAGCGAGAAGTCCCGCCCTCGATCGTTTCGCCGAGGAGGCGACCCTCTTCGAGCGCGCGTCGGTCCCGATGCCGCTGACGCGTCCCTCCCACTTCTCGATTCTCACGGCTCGCCACCCTCGCCAGCACGGGGTGCTGAACAATCAGATCGCCCTCCCCGAGAGCGAGCGCACCCTGGCCGAAATCCTGGCCGAGGCGGGCTATCGCACGGGCGCGGTCGTGGCGGTCAGGCTGCTCGGCCGCAAGTCCGGGGCGGAGCAGGGGTTCGAGTACTTCGAGGCCCCTGAGCGCGAGCTCGAGTGGAGGGCAGAGGAGGTGGTGAGTCGTTCCCGGTCGTGGCTCGAAGGGCTTCCCGTGGATCAGCCCTTCTTCCTCTGGGTTCACTTCTTCGACCCCCATCAGCCCTACGACCCGCCCCCGGATCACCGACAGGGTCTGGAGCCGGAGCAGGAGGCCGCATTCCCATCCCTCGCCTGGCCGCAGCTCATGGAGATCGCGAAGCAGAACGGCGGCAACATTCCGGCGACGGTGCTCGAGCATGCCCTGGGACTCTATCGAGGCGAGGTTTCGTATACGGATCTCTGGATCGGGAAGCTGATCGGGAGGCTGGACGAGCTGCGGCCACGGGAGAGTGCGATGGTCGTTGTGACGGCCGATCACGGGGAGTGCTTCGAATCGGGCATCTATTTCGAACACTCCGACTGCCTGCTCGAGGGGGCGCTTCGAGTGCCGCTTCTGGTTCGCTATCCGCCCACCTTTGCCGCCGGCGGTCGGGTCGCGGAGCAGGTGAGCAGTCTCGACATCGCACCGAGCTTTCTCGCCGTGGCAGGGCTGCAGGCTCCCGAGGCGTTCTCGGGCCGTCCCCTTCGCGAGCGCGGCGAGGTAGGCGGGGCTTCCGTCCTCGTGCAGCAGCCGTTCTATCAGCCGGGTGTGGTGCCGGCGCGGCGGCGGCGTCAGGTCGTGATACGGCGGGTTGCGGGTCAGCCCGTTGCCCCGCTCGATACGACCGCGCCGAAGGTGGGGATCGTGACCGATCGCTGGAAGTATCTGCGCAGCCGGAAGTCCGAGGAGCTCTATGCCCTGGCGCCGGTGGCGCAGGAGGAGACGAATCTCGTCATGCAGGAAACGGAGGTTCGGGACCGCATGAAGGAACTGCTCGATCGCGCGCTCGAGGCCTGGCCGCTGAACGTGATCGAACCTGGCGAGATCGACCCGGAGCTGTTGCAATCGCTGCGGGCGCTCGGTTACGTCGAGTAGCTCGAAATGGCGGATCCGGAGACGACCTCGAAGGCCGCTGGAAGGGCCTCCCGCGCTTCGACCGGATCGCCAGGCGACCCTCGAGATTCGCTTGCAGGGGCAGGGGCAGGGTTTGGGTGGAGGCTCGCCCTCGTCTGTCTCGCATTCGCCATCTTCAGCTTCGGGCTCGTCTTCACCGTCGGGGGGCTCTCGCCCCGAACCACCCAGAGCTTTCACGGCCTGCATCACAGCGCCTACATCGTCCAGATCGCAAATGGTCTCGTTCCTCCGTCGAATCCCTTGAGCATCGCCATGCCGGCCAATTTCTACTGGGCCTGGCATGCCGGTCTCGCGGCGGGGATGCGCAGCTTTGGCGTGACTCCCTTCGAGATGAGCCTGGTGAGCAATGCCGTCGGCCTCACGGGATTCCTGATTGCCCTCTGGATCGCGACCGGGGTCTTTACGCGCGATGTCTGGCTGCGCCTCGGCTTTTGCCTGCTGCCCTTCGTGATCTTGAATCCGCTGGGTCTGACCCAATTCGCCTTGCGCCTGGGCTTCGTGCTGATACCAGAGCTGATTCATTCCCTCGGCAGCCCTGTACCGGATCTCTCTCAGCACTTGATTTCGATCGCCCGGCACCACGACGACCTACGCGTCGTCGACCACAACCTCGTGCAGCTCCTGCCTCGGATCACGGGAGGGGAGGGCGCCCTGCTGAGTGATCGGGCGGGCAACCTGATCAACAAGTTCTTCAACTTCAACAGCTTTCCCGTGGCTCTGGCAGCCTTCGCGATGGGAGTGACGGCCCTGGCGGAGCCCGGACTCCGGTTGGCGGCCCGGGCCTCGATCCTGGGGCTCGCCGGCCTGACGGCTGCCCTCACGAGCCCCTTTCCCGCCCTCGCTCTGGGAATCGCGGTGTCCTGCTTTGCCCTCGCTCGCGGCCTGGAGGTGTGGCAACGCTCGGCGAGGCTGGGCGGTCGAGAGACTCGTCGCGACCTCATCGAGATTTTCATACCTGCTGCTGCGGCCGCTCTTGGCGTGGCGTTCGCACTGCCTCTGCTCCTTCCGATCTTTTCCGCCTACTCGGGAGAGGCAGAGTTTCAACCGGGAAGCGAGATGTTCTGGCACCACGCTCGATACCTGGGTTGGGCATTGGCTCCCTCCCTGGTCATCCAACTCGCGGGACTCGCCCTGTACCGGCGCCTCGACTGGCGGGCGCGGGGATATCTCCTGACCACGATGGCGTTGAGCGCTCTCGTGTTGGTCGTCTCGATTCCGGTCCAGGA
>CBDUYG010000012.1:0-20588 GCA_965371385.1 uncultured Myxococcales bacterium
TGGAGAGCGGCGAAGTCGATGTCG
Source organism: uncultured Myxococcales bacterium (assembly GCA_965371385.1). Lineage (GTDB taxonomy): Bacteria > Myxococcota_A > UBA9160 > UBA9160 > UBA4427 > CBDUYG01. Next base: position 25 of record CBDUYG010000012.1, read on the forward strand.
GGGTTGTACTGGCGGAGGAGCCAGAGGGGGACCTGGTATTTGCGCTCCGTGAGGAGCCAGACGGAGTCGCCGCGGCGGGCGATGTGGATCTGGGTTCCGTCGATTTCGAAGCGCTCGAAGAAGTTTTCCTGCAGGTCCGCGTGATACCGGCGACGGCGAGCCTCGAACTCTTCAGTGCCGACTCGACTGTCGTCGATCTTGATTCGCTGGCCGATGGCGATGGACCGGCCGTACTTCAGCTTGTTGATTTCGCGTAGGCGGCTGGTGCGTACGTCGAGCCAGTCGGCGTAGTGGCCGAGGGTCTCGGCGCCCTGGACCTCGATCGTGCCGTTGCGCGCGACGCCGTATTCGCTGGGATCCGCGGAGAGGCGGGGCATCGTCTCGTGCACGACCCCGAAACGGCCGTCGGTTTCATCGGCTTCAGCAAGGCCGGCTTCGGCCACCGCCGACTCCGATTGCGCAGATTCCTCGCTGCTCGCGATCGCGAGCAGGGGCGTGGCCTCGGTGGCGACGGAGTCGTCCCCGGGCCGTTCGGGCGGCGGTGTCAGGATCGCCATGGCATCCGGGTGCGTGGCGGTCGAGGCCGGTAGATCCTCGGGCTTCGCCTCGGTGAGGAAGAGGGTCTGGCCCACGTAGATCCGGTTGCGATTGCGCAGCTTGTTGGCTGCCAGGATCTGCTGCTCGCTCAGACTGAAGCGATTGGCGATGCCTTCGATCGTATCGCCCCCGCGCACGGTGTAGCGACCGTCGGCAGGCATCTCGACCGGCTTCGACCTTGCGACGCTCCTGGGTGCGGAGGAAGGCTTCCCGTTGTCGGGCAGCTTCAGGACCTGGCCGACGCGGATGCGATGGCGGCTTCGCAGGCCGTTGATCGCCACCAGATCGCTCACCCGCACATGGAAGCGCCGCGCGATCGTCGAGAGAGCATCGCCCCGGCGAACCTTGTAGGTGAGGTCACGGGTCTGGGCCGTGTGGCGCGCAGCGGACGGGATCGAGGCGATCATGTCGTCCATCGGCGTCGTCATGTAGACGCGCGGCATTCGCAGGCTCATCTTGCGAGGTACGTACTTCACGCCCCGCCAGACGGCCGGTCGGAAGGCCGGATTGGCGCGCTTGAACTCGGATTCGTCGATTCCCAGGGCCCGCACCAGGTCGTGGGCCTTGGCATAGAAGGGAAGGGAGAAGAGCTCGTAATCGATCGGCTCGTTCAGCTGGAGCTCGCCGAAGTAGCGGCGGTAGTTCTGGCTCACTTCCAGGGCGGCCAGGAACTCGACGTAGAAGTTGCGCGAGGCGAAGCCGAAGGTGCGGCCGTTGTACTCGCGCACGATCTTGTTGATATCGCGGGTCCCGAGCTTGCGTACCGCGCGCCGGATGCCGGCGGCGCCGTGGTTGTACGCCGTAATCGCGAGAGGCCAGCTGCCGGTGGTCTCCCGATTCTGCTTGAGCAGGCGTGCAGCGGCCTGGGTGGAGCGAAAGGGGTCGAGTCGTTCATCGACGACATGATCGATGCGCATGAAGCGTCGCCCGGTCGAGCGTGTGAATTGCCACAGCCCCGCCGCACCGATTCGCGAGTAGGCGTGGGGCGTGAACGAGGACTCGACGTGAGGCAGGGCGGCCAGCTCGGTCGGCAGGCCGTGCTCTCGCAGGGTGTCCTCGATGTGGTCCTTCCACTCTCCCGAGCGGATTATTCCGGCGCGAAACTTGTCCGCCTGACCGAGCTGGAAGCGCAGGCGGCCGGCCGCCTCGCGCAGCTGCCGATTGCTCGTCCCCTCGGGCCAGAGCGCCAGCACGCGCGCCTCTTCCCGGCTGAGACCGTTGCGATTGCCCCTGGCCAGGTTGCGCAGGATCGTGCGATACCGCGACTTGATCCGGTCGGTCGCGCGCTCGCGCGACCGATAGCTCTGGCCAGGCACGAGATCGGCCCGCTCGTACACGACGCCGAGGTGGCGGCTGTCATGGATCAGCCCCTGGCGCGTGGTCACTTCGGAGTAGATGCGAACCCAGAACTGGACTTCGGTCTCGAGGCTGGCCGGCCTCGGGATCGAGACCTTGGGCTCCATCGCGATCGACCCGCCGACGTTCGCTCCAGCGGGGGAGATCCAGGCCACGCAGAGCAGCGCCGCGGCGAGCAGAAGAGGGTTCGACGGGGGGAGGGGCCGGGCCGAGAGGCCCGCCGCCTTCCTGCGGATTGGGAAGATGGGTATTCGCGTCATGAGTCCTTCAGGGATCGGCAACTTCCAGTAGAAACTGAATCCGGTTCGGGTCGATACGTCCCGGGGGGCGAAGCATATCTCCTCACGCGAGCTCCAGGCTCACTTCTTGCGGCGCTTCTGCCGCGACTTCTTCGATTGCTTTCTCTTCTTCTTTCTGGCCGCCTCTGCACCCTTGCTTCGCGGTCGGCTCGAGGGTCCCGCACCCCCCCCCATCAGCGCCATGGGGTCGAAGCCGACGCCTCCGGCGCCCGCCATTCCCGGCATCCCCGGCATCCCGCCCATCCCGCCTCCGAGATTGCCCATGCCCGGAACCTTCCCCAGCAGACCACTTTGCTGGCCCAGCATGCTCATCATGCCGCGCATCTGCTCGAAACGCTTCACGAGATCCGTCACTTCCTTGGGATTATGACCGGATCCGCGGGCAATTCGGATGGCCCGACTCTTGTCGATGATCTGCGGCTCCTGCTTCTCCTTCTTCGTCATGGAGCCCACCATGGCCTTGACCTTGACCAGCTCACCCTCGTCTACCTGATCCGCGATCCCGCCCATGCCGGGCATGCGCGCGAAGATCTCCTTGAGGGGACCCATCTTCTGGATGGTCTTGAGCTGGGTCACGAGGTCGTCGAGGGTGAACTTGCCCTTGAGTATTCGCTCGGCGTCCTCCTCGGCCTGCTGTTCGTCGACGACCTCCTCGAAGTCCTTGACCAGGCCGACGATGTCGCCCATCCCGAGGATGCGGGAGGCGATGCCCTCCGGGCGGAACTCCTCGAGGCGATCCAGTGTCTCGCCGGTGCCCAGAAACTTGATCGGTACCCCGGTCACGGCCTTCACTGCCAGGGCGGCGCCGCCGCGCGCATCGCCGTCGAGCTTGGTGAGGCAGATACCGTCGATGTCGAGCCTCTCCTTGAAGGCCTGGGCGACATTGACCGCATCGCGGCCCATCAGGGCGTCGCAGACCAGCAGGGTGTTGGCCGGAGAGACCGTCTCGACGATCTCCTCGAGCTCCTTCATCAGCTCGTCATCGACCGCCAGGCGCCCCGCGGTGTCGTAGATGATGGCGTTTCGTCGTTCCTCGCGGGCGCGCTCCTGGGCCTTCCGGCAGATGGAGGGGGGCAGCTCGCCCTCCTCGCCCGTATGGACCGGGACGCCGATCGAGGCGCCGAGGGTCTTCAGCTGGTCCACCGCCGCCGGGCGGTAGATGTCGGCTGCCACCAGAAGGGGCTTCTTTCCCTGTTTTTCGAGATAGACCGCGAGCTTCGCAGCGATCGTCGTCTTGCCGACGCCTTGGAGCCCCACCAGCATGATCGAGGTCGCGCCCGCCAGCTTGACGAGCTCGGTGTCGACCGGACCCATCAGGTTGACGAGCTCCTCCTCGCAGATCGCCACGAAGTGCTGACCCGGGCTGATCTTGACTTTCTTGCCACTGCGGTCACGGACCTTGGTCTTGACCTTCTCCCCCAAGGCGCGTTCCTTCACGCGCCCGAGGAAGGACTTCGCGACCTGGAAGTCGACGTCCGCTTCGAGCAGCGAACGACGCACCTCCTTGAGCGACTCGTCGATATTCTCTTCACTGAGCTCACGCACACCGGCGAGTCGCTCGGTGGCGGATTTGAAGCCCTGGCTGACGATTTCGAGCACTGCTTTCCTCCGAAGGCGAATCAGTCTAGCGAATGCCGCGCCCCGGCTCAGGGGATCGTCCAGCTTCCGGAAAGGAAGCGCTTGCCCCGCTCGGAGGCCGCGTGCATGATTGGTGTTCGATACCTCGACAGACGCGCCGGTCCAGAGGGGTTTTGTCGAGCTTGGGGGGTCGCAACCAGAGGGTGGGGGCGGCTGGGTGGTCGCTCGTGGTCCGGCCGTGGCCCGGGACTAGAAAGGGGAGTGCGTGGCAATCGAGATCGAGGCACAGGTCGCAGGTCGTGTCATTCGGATCGAGAGGCAGGCAGGCGACGAAGTCGCGGCGGAGGATGTGATCCTGGTCCTCGAGTCGATGAAGATGGAGATTCCGGTCGAGGCGCCCAAGGCCGGCCGGATCGGGGAGATTGGCGTCGCGGAAGGTGAGCATGTCGCAGAGGGCCAGCTCCTTGCGCGGCTCGATTGAGGAAGTAGTGCTTTCGAAGACTCCCAAAACGAGTACGACCCGTGAGGCGCGTTTCCTCACCGCACGGGACCGGGACGCGGTGTTCGCCTACCTGAGCCGCGAGCCCCGGCTCAACCTCGCGCTCCTCGACATGATCGAATCCCAGGGCCGCACCCGCGTCGTCGGTGAGATCGAGCCCCTGATCGTCGTGGCCTGGGACGAAGGCGAGATCATTGGAGTCGCGGCGTTACGGCCCAGCCTCGTGTTCGATGCTCACCTCGGCGCGCGTGGCCTCGAGACCCTCCTGCCCTTCCTCAGCCCCGTCGAGACGGGCCTCATGAAGAGCCTCGAAGGTGTCGTGACCCCGCTCTGGGACGTCCTGCGTGGTTGGGGGCGCCGCAGCTTGATCGATCGCATCGAGATCGCATACGCCCTGCGCCCCGAGGATTTTCGCGAGCCCGGTTCGGTTCCCGAAGGGGCTCGCAGTCGCAGGGCGAGCATCTCGGATCTGGCCGCCCTGGTCTATGCGGCTCGCGAGTCTCTGCGGGAGGAGTCGAGGCCCGATCCCTTCGAGAGCGATCCGATCGGATTCGAGCGCTGGGTGCACGGGCGTCTCGATCGGGCGCGGCTGGTAGAGTACCGGGGTGAGGTCGCCTTCGTGGGATACGCCGACGTACAGCGGCCCCAGGGTTGGTTGGTCCAGGGGGTCTTCACCTGGCCCGAAGTGCGAAGGCTCGGGATCGCCGCGGCGGGGATGGCTGGAATGGTGCGCGAGGCCTTCGAGGCCGGCACGGACCACATCCAGCTGGCCGTGGTCGAGGACAATGGGCCGGCACTGGCGCTCTATGACGGGCTCGGTTTCCGCCCTTTCGAGACGCTGCGGACGGTACTCTTCGTCTAGGAGCGTGCCCAGAGAACCGGGGCGCGCGACGCCGCGGAAGGTCCCGCGGAGCGGGACCGCTAGTAGGAGCGTGCCCCGAGAATCCGGGCATGCGACGCCACGGAAGGTCCCGCAGAGCGGGACCGCTGGTAAGAGCGTGCCCCGAGAATCGAGGCACGCGACGCCGCGGAAGGTTCCGCAGGGCGGGACCGCTAGCATCCGGGCTGGTCGAGGCAACGTTCGGATGTCGCTGCGTCGATCAACGCAACGTTACAGATTGGAGGAATCTCTCGATGGGTCTCTTGGATGGAAAAGTCGCGATCGTGACGGGCGCAGGCGGTGGAATCGGACGTGAGCACGCGCTGGCGATGGCGCGTGAGGGCGCGGCGATCCTGGTGAACGATCTCGGCGGCGCGCGCGACGGCGAGGGGCAGGGCCACAACATGGCGGATCAGGTCGTGGCCGAGATTCGCGAGCTCGGCGGTGAGGCCGCGGCCAACTATGACAACGTCGCGACGGTCGAGGGCGGCGAGCGCATCGTTGCCGATGCGGTGAAGGCCTTCGATCACGTCGACATCCTGGTGAACAACGCGGGAATCCTGCGCGACAAGTCGTTCACGAACTGCAGCGAGGATCTCTGGGACCCCGTGATCGCCGTCCATCTGAAGGGCACCTACTGCGTCACTCGTCCCGCGTACCTGCACATGAAGGAGCGGGGAGCGGGCGGCGTCATCATCAATACGTCGTCGACGTCCGGGCTGAACGGCAACTTTGGCCAGTGCAACTACGGTGCGGCCAAGGCCGGCATCGCCGGGTTCACCCGCTGCCTTGCGATCGAGGGAAAGAAGTACGGGATCCGGGCCTTCATTCTGGCGCCCGTCGCCCTGACCCGGCTCACCGAGGATCTGCCCGGCTTCGACGACGAGAAGCTCAAGGAACGGCTGGATCCCGCGGCGATCTCGCCCCTGGTCGTCTATCTCGCCAGCGACCTTGCCGGTGAGCTGACGGGAAAGACGTACTACGTTGGTGGTGGGCGCATCGCCGAGATGCGTGTCGTGACTCACACGGGCGCGACGAAGAAGGCAGATGAAGGACTCTGGACGCCTCAGGAGATCGCCGAGCAGATGCGGGAGGGCGAGATCCTGCTGCCGGATTGATCGTGAGGCACGCCGCTGGAGGCGGGTGGGCACGTCAGGAGGGCTCGCCATGAAACCGGGTTGGATCAGAGAGAGCGAGGCATGACCGACGAACTGCTGGGACCCGATGAGCTCGAAGCAAAGCCGCCGGATCTCGTGACCGGCCGGCCGAGCGCGATTGATCCCCTCAGCGCGATGGCGCCGCGCTTCAATTTCTTCCTGCGCCGCTTCGCCCGCCGCTACTTCCGCCACTTCGAGCTGGATCCGCGGGCCATCGAGAAGTTGCGCGAACTCGAGAGTCGAGGCTCGGTCGTCTACGTGATGCGCTATTCGAGCCGTCTCGACTACTTCCTCTTCAACACCCTCTTCGCTCGCGAAGGGCTGCGCCTCTCGTCGTTCGCCAATGGCATCCAGTTCCACTACTACCGGCCCCTCTTCGAGGCCCTCCGGACGAACATCCTGCGCTGGCGGCTACGCACGCCCGACAAGGTCCGGGACTACGGCCGCGACCACGCCCGTCGCCTGGCCCTGGAGGGGCAGTCCTTCTTTCTCTTCCTGCGTACGGCGCGGCTCAAGAGCTTCTTGCGAGGCAGACGCGGGGCCCATCGAACCGACGAGCTGGATCTCCTGAGCGATGTCGTGCGGGCCACCTGGGACACGGACCGTGCCGTCTTCTTCGTTCCCCTCGCGCTCTTCTGGCGCAAGGGCCCGCGGACCGAGAGCCGCTTCCTCAACCTCTCCTATGGATCGCTCACTCGGCCCTCCGACATCGCGAAGGTGAGCTCCTTCCTGATGAACTACAGCGGCCTCTCGGTCAAGGTGGGGGAGCCGATCGATCTTCAGCGCTTCGTGGCGGATCATCGGGAGGAGGGCGCGGATCGGGTCGCGCGCAAGGTGCGGCGGTCGATCCTCATCTATCTCTACCGCGAGGAGAAGGTCGTCGAAGGCCCGACGCTGCGGTCCCCGTACCGGGTGCAGCAGGAGGTGCTGGCGGATCCCGGAGTTCACAGCGCGATACTCGAGCGCGCGAGAGAGCGGGGCTGGACCGAAGACAGGGCTCGCATCCAGGGCGAGAAGTTCTTCCGCGAGATCGCGGCCAATATGAATACCACTGCGCTGGCAGTCCTCAACGTCATCGTGTCCAGGATCTTCCGGAAGATGTTCGCCTCGATCGAGGTCGATGGAATCCAGAAGGTGGCGAATGCCGTCAAGGACCACCCGGTGGTTCTCGTTCCGAGCCACCGCTCCTACTTCGACTTCCTGATCATCTCGATCCAGCTCTACGCCAACTACATGATTCCGCCTCATATCGCGGCAGGCGACAACATGGGATTCGGTCCCTTCGGCTACATCTTTCGCCGGGTCGGGGCATTCTTCCTGCGCCGCTCCTTCGACGATGACCTCTACAAGGAGGTCTTCCGCTCGTACATCGCCTACCTGGTGAGCGAGGGCTTCATTCAGGAGTTCTTCATCGAGGGCGGGCGCTCGCGTACCGGCAAGTCCCTTTCTCCGCGCCTCGGCATGCTCTCGTGGGACGTCGAAGCATTCGTGAACAGCCAGCGGCGGGACTTGATTCTGCTGCCCGTGGCGATCACCTACGAGCGACTCGTCGAGGAGAGCTCGATGGTGGGCGAGCTCCTGGGCGAGAAGAAGGCCAAGGAGAGCATGTTGGGGCTGGTGCGGGCGCGCAAGTTTCTCGAGAACCGCTTCGGCACGGCTCACGTCTGCTTCGGGGAGCCGATCTCCCTGGCCGACAGTCTCGGCGATCGGCGCGAGCGTTTCCGGGATCACCCCGGAGGTGCGCCCCGGGAAGAGGATGAGGTGAAGGCGATCGAGGAGGAGAAGCGCCTCTTCGTCCAGGATCTCGGTTGGCGCATCGTCGAGCGGATCAACTGGACCGTCGTGGCCAACGCGACCTCGGTGGCCGCCAGCGTGATGATGGGTTCCACCTCTCGTGGTCTGCGCCGGGAGGAGCTGATCGTCCGCATGCAGCGGATCGTCGATCTGCTCCGCATCCAGGATACCCGGATCACCAGGGCCTTGATGAAGGATGAGGGCGAGTTCGAGGAGTCGATCGCTTTCCTGCTGCGCAGCGATCTCCTGCACTCCGTCCAGGACAACGGCGGCGAGATCCTCTACTTCGACGAGTCACGCCGCCAGGTGCTCGACATGTATCGCAACACCATCGTGCATTACCTTGCGGCCCCGAGCTTCCTGGCGCGGCGTCTGCTCGCGGGAAGCCGCCGCCGGGAGCTGATGGACGATCTCTCGCTGCTGCAGGATCTCTTCTATCAGGAGTTCCCGGCGCCGCGCGCCGAGGTGCTGGCGTTGCACTGCGATGCCTTCATCGATCATTTCATCAAGTCGGGCTGGCTCGACGAGATCGAAGGGGTGCTCGTCGCGAGCGAGAGGGGCATTCCGGTCTTCATGAACTTCGCCGAGCAGACCCAGAGCGTGATCGATGCCTATCGCGCGGCTTGCGACGTCGCCGCGACCCTCGAGGACGAGGTGACGAAGAAGGAGTTTCAAGCCCGGGTTTCGAAGCAATTCGAGTGCGCGGAGCTGCTCGGGGACGCGCGGCGGCCGGAGTCGGCGAATCAGACGACCTACTCGAACGCCCTCGATCTACTGGTTCGGCGAGAGGTGCTCGAGGCCGGGCAGCGCGAGATGAAGCCGAAAAAGGGCAAGAAGAAGAAGGCCAGGAAGGAGAAGCGATCCAGGAAGGGCAGGGCTCCTCGCATGGAGCGTGTCTTCTCGCCGACCGGAAACGCCGAAGCGATCGAGAGGCTCGCTGGGGAGCTTGCGATGGCGGATCTGGACTGAAGGAGCGAGGCTCCGGGAGCCCGATCAGGGAGCCTCCGGCCCGGCCGCCGAATTTTCCAGAGCCTCGATCACGTGATCGATCCAGCTCACCTCGACCTTGCGCTCCCGTCTGGCTTCACGGATCAGCCCCAGGTTGTTGGCCGTCGTCTTCGGCTCCCAGACCTCACGCACGTGGGCGAGCGTGGCGGTCAGGCACTTGCGAGCGGCCTTCCGGTCTTCGGCGAGAACGGCGAGCTCGAGCAGGGTGGCATGGTCCCAGTAGTCCGGCCGGGTGGACTCGAGACGCCGCTCGACCGCGAATCGCACGACCGGAAGTAGCCTGGCCTGCAATTCGAGGGCTTCTTCATCGCCCTTGATCTCGAGCAGGGTGACGGCGTTGACGCCGGGATAGGCGTCTCGAAGATCCGCCTCGAAGCCATTGGTATAGAACTCGATGGCGCGGTCGAGGTAGCCTTCCGCGAGAAACTCGTCCCCTCTCTCTCGCGCATCGTTCCACAGATCCTTGTAGATCCGGCCGATCAGACCGCAGGTCTCCGAGTTGGGGCCCTGGTCGTCGAGGACGCCCTCGAGAGTACGCAGGGCATCGTCACGCAGTCCGAGGCGGTTGTACGCGAAGCCGAGCTGCTCGCGCACCATCACGGTCCGCTTGAGAACGTCGGGCATCGACGCATGGAGCTCCAGCATGGCGCTCCAGCCTTCGACGGCGCGGTAGCTGAGATAGAGGTCGATCAGCACGCCAAACTCGATGTCCTCGATCGGCCCCAGCGTCGCCCGAATCGCTTCGATCCCAGCGATGTCGCCGGCGTCGCGCGCGCGCGCCAGCTCGTTCTGGATCTGGGCCGTGTAGCGCGCTCGCTCCCGGAACACGTCGGTCTTGAGCCGCTTGATGTCCGGGGCCTGGTAGCCCTCGAGGAGCTGGAAGACGGGGCTGTCCACGACGGCATCCTCGACGCTCGATGCCTTGAGCTCCTTCAAACGCGCGCTCAAAGCGATCTCGAGGCTGGATGCTTCGTCCTGGCCGAATCGATTTCCTGGACCCAGCTCATAGGGAATGGCCCGCAGATAGTCGACGTCGAAGGGCAGGCGCTGCCGGCTGGCGAAGATCGCGAGGGTGGTCGAAGGCCGCGCCGCGTGCCGGACTCCGAGCTCGTAGAAGACGTTGGCGTTGCCCGTGCTGAGGTCGGCGACCGCGTAGTCGCAGAGCATCAGCCGCTCGAACATCGGCTTGTGGATGATCCCCCCGGTTCGCTCCTCGTCGGCCCGGATCGGCTCCATGCCCGCGGCCACGACCGCCGGGCGGATCGCCGTCTCGTAGATGGTGTCGAAATCGATCGGTTGCCCGCCGGCCGGGTCCTGCTTGACACCGAAGGGCATCAGGATGAAGCACAGGGGGCTCGCTGCAGGCATTGGCAGGCTCCCTTTCAAGCGTGCACTGCGGGTGTTCGCTCACTCCAGCTGTGTGCCTCTTCCAGCTGCGCCCCCACGCGAAAGAGCCAATCCTCGCGCCCCACGGGAGCCACCAGCTGAACGCCGATCGGGAGTCCGTCGTCGCTCCAGTGCAGGGGCAGGGAGATCGCCGGCTGTCCGGTGACGTCGAAGGGCATGGTGAAGCAGGTCGTGAATCCGAGCCGTGGAATCAGCTCGCTGAAGGGCACGTCCGGCGATAGCCAACCCAGCTTCGGCGGCGGGATGGCCGTCGTGGGGGTCAGCAGCAGGTCGAAGTCCCGGCCCCAGGGCTGCATGAGCTCCCGAGCCCACGACCAGGCTCGCTCGGCCTGCTTCAGGTAGGTCGCGCCGTCGAGTCGGCGTCCGATCTCGGCCAGCATCCAGTTGAGCGGCTCGACGTCTTCCGGGCCGATCGGGTCGCCGGTGATCTCCGACCAGCGGTCGAGGTCGCGTGCGATTCCCGCTGGAATCCAGGGCCCGGGTTCGAGCCGGTCGAGTGCGGGAACCTGGACCGCCTCGATCCGGTGCCCGAGATCCTCGAGCAGCGACGCCGTCTTCTCCACCGCCCGGACGCAATCCGGATGGACGGGCACGAGGCCGGAGCTCGTGACGAAGCCGATTCGCATCGCCCCGGGGTTCGCTCCCAGCTCATCGGCGAAGGGTCGCTCCGGGGCTGGCGCCAGGTACACGTCGCCGGGAGCGTTCCCCGAGATCGCGTCCAGCACCCCCGCACAGTCGCGCAGCGTCCGCGTCACCACGTGCTCATGGGTCAGCGGCCCCCAGAACTCCGAGAAGTCGGGACCCAGCGTACTGCGCCCGCGGGTCGGCTTGAGCCCCACCAGCCCGCAGAAGCTTGCCGGGATGCGAATCGAGCCTCCCATGTCGTTCCCGTGAGCGACCGGCACGAGCCCCGCCGCGACTGCCGCAGCAGATCCGCCGCTCGATCCCCCCGGCGAATGCTCGAGATTCCAGGGGTTGTGGGTCGCCCCGTAGGCGCGCGGCTCCGTGCTGCTCGACGACGCCAGCTCGGGCGTGTTCGTCTTGCCGACGAAGACGAACCCCGAGGCACGAAATCGCCTCGCCAGCTCGGTATCGTGGCTCGCCCGATATCCCCGCTCCTTCAAGAAGCGCATCCCCAGGTGGTAGGGATCCCCCGCCGTGTGGCAGACCGCGTCCTTCACCAGGAAGGGCACGCCCGCGAAGGGGCCGCTGGGCGGCTCGGAGCGGCCGGCCTCGATTCGGGCCTTGTCGAAGAGGGTGTGGATGACCGAGTTGAGCTGGGGGTTCAGTCGCTCGATCCGGGCGATGGCGGCCTCGACGAGCTCCAGCGGCTTCAGCTCCCCGCTGCGGATCATCTCGGCCTGGGCAGTCGCGTCCAGCGCAGCGAGCTCGTCATCCATGTCGTCCAGGGTAGCCCAGAATCGCAGAGAACCGCCTGGGGCGACCGGGTAGCGCCCCCCGATGGATCCGGTAGCCTCGCCGCCCCAATGGAACTCATCGAACAACTCGATTTCAGCAAGAACGACGGCCTCGTGACGGCGATCGCCCAGGACCACGGCAGCGGTGAGATCCTGATGGTGGCCTTCATGAACGAAGAATCCTTCCGGCTCACCCTCGACCGCGGCGAGGTGGTGTACTGGAGCCGCTCGCGGGGCAAGCTCTGGCACAAGGGTGAGGAGAGCGGAAACGTCCAGAAGCTCAAGTCGCTCTACATCGATTGCGACGGTGACGCGGTGCTCTTGATGGTCGAGCAGATGGGCGGCGCGGCCTGTCACACCGGACGGCGGAACTGCTTCTTCCGCAAGCTCGATGGCGACGGGTTCATCGACGTGGGAGTGCAGGTCTTCGACCCCGACGAGGTCTACAAGAAATGAGCGATCGATCCTTCGCCGACCGCAGCACGAAGAAGCTGCGCCTGGGGCTGCCCAAGGGGAGCCTGCAGGACACCACCGACAAGCTCTTCCGGCTCGCCGGCTACAACCTGCGCTTCGCCAGCCGCTCCTACTACCCGGACATCGACGATCCCGAGATCGAGTGCATCCTGATCCGTCCCCAGGAGATGGCGCGCTATGTCGAACAGGGCGTGATGGACTGCGCGATCACCGGACTCGACTGGGTGATCGAGAGCGGCGCCGATGTCGCCGAGGTCGCAGACCTCCGGGCGCCCTGGCCCAACTACGTTCCCGTGCGCTGGATCCTCGCCGTGAAGGAGGGCTCGGGCTACGAGAAGCCCGAGGATCTGCGCGGTAAGCGGATCGCGGCCGAGGTCGTGGGGCTCACCCAGAAGTATTTCGCCGAGAAGCAGATCGAGGCCCAGGTTGAATTTTCCTGGGGTGCGACCGAGGTGAAGCCTCCCATCCTCGCCGACGCGATCGTCGACGTGACCGAGACGGGGTCCAGCCTGCGCGCCAACAACCTCGAGGTGATCGACACCCTGCTGACCAGCACACCCCGTTTCATCGCCAATCACGCTTCGCTCGAGGACGACTGGATCCGCACCAAGATGGATCGCCTGGTACTCCTCCTCGAGAGTGCGATCGCCGCTGCGAGCCGTGTCTCCCTCGGGATGAACGTTCCGCGCAAGCAGCTCGACGGGATCCTCGCGCTCCTCCCGGCCCTCAATACGCCGACGATCTCGACCCTCGCCGATCCCGAGTGGGTCGACGTCAGCACCGTGATCGAGGAGGCGCTGGTGCGGGATCTGCTGCCGAAGCTCGTCGAGGCCGGCGCCCGGGGCATCATCGAAACCCCCGTCCACAAGATCGTGGGCTGAGAGATGCTGCGCCTGTCCGGCGCGCTCGCGAGCGCCTTCGCGATGTATCTGAAGATCGCCTGGTGGGGGCTGGTGGCTCCGCGCGTCAGCGAGAAGCGGCCGCTCGTGGTCATGCAGGCAGTGATCCTCTCGCACGACGGCATCCTGCTCTCGCTGCGCAGCGATCTTCAGGGCTGGGAGCTGCCGGGGGGAACCCTCGAAGAGGGGGAAAGCTTCGAGGAAGGGCTGTTGCGCGAGGTGCGGGAAGAGACCGGCCTCGAGGTCGATGTCGAGCGACACGTCGGTGACTACGTTCGGACCGGCTTCCGGCCGCATACCGCCAAGGTCTATCTCTGCCGCCCCATCGGGGGTGAGCTGCAGCTGAGCTGGGAGAGTCTCGAGCTGCGGCACTTCGATCCAGCGCGGCTGCCCGAGACGCTCTTCCCCTGGTATCGGGCGCCCATCGAGGATGCGTTGGGGGTCGAGTCCGGGCCGGTCGTCACGACGGAATCGCAAGGGTTGAGAGAGATCTGGGCGGGAATGCGAATCGATCTGCGGATGCGTCTCCGGGGGAACTCGAAGACGGCGGGGGGGATCTGAATCGCACGCAGAGAGGGGCGGTCCGGTCGGCGAGTTCCAGGGATCGGCTCGATCTGGAAACGGAGTGTGGCATGACGACGAACTTCAGGATCGTGAAGGCCTGCCTTCTCCTGGCCTGCGGCCTCCCCGTCCACATCGGCCTGGGCACTCGCATCGCGGTCGCGGACGAGCTCGGCATTTCGGAGCCGGTGTTTGCGAAGAAGCGAGCCGAGCGCCGGATCGAGGAGCCGCCGGACCGTGGCATCTTCTACAACGCATACGAGCCCACGTTCTATACGGGGTTCGCACCCCGCACGCAGGATCCACGGCGCATCCATCTTCACGTAGGGCGCGGTAACCAGCTCCGGGTCACCCAGCTCCTTTCGGACGATGTCGTCGATGGCTACGCGCGCGATCTCGAGATACGTCGGCAGACCTACCGCGAGCTCGTGAAGGGAGAACGAATCCGGCTGAGCCAGAACGACGGGCTCACTCCCTTCGATGCTCGACTGGAGGCGGTCGGGCTCAGCGAACTCGTGAAGAAGGAGGGGCGACTCTCGCCGGAGGACTTGCGTGATCGCAACCTTGGGCTGATGGAGCGGCTCAATCCGGGCCGTGTCTTCCGAATCGACATGCCGGCCGACGAAATCATCCAGCGCTGGATCTCCCGGCTAGGGCCCGAGGATCGCGGCGCGATCGGGCGCGATCGACGGCTGGAGCTGATCAACCTTCTGCTCCCGACACGCTTCTGGGTGACCGAGACGAAGCCCGCCGTCGGGAAGGCTCTGGCATCTTTGATCGCCGAGGCGCACGAACTCGAGGGCGAGGCGGCTGCGCGCCCGGGGTTCGAGTCCGCCTTCTGGGACTTCTTTGATCTCGTCAGTGATGGACTCTACCCGCGCACCGGGGGAAGGCTGCGCTTCGCCGAGTTCACGGCGCTCTATCCGATCGGAACCTTCAACGACTACACAGAATTCCAGGGTCACCAGATCCCCTTCTATCCGACTCCCGGACGCCGGGCGTTCACGACCCATCAGCGCACCCATACGGTGGATCACATCCCCACCATCGTGGCCTACAGCTATGCACCCTGGCTCCCCTATATGCACGTTGGAAGCAATATGCACAACTCCTTTCATACTCTGTGGTGGCCGATGGAGGTGAGCAGGACGGACTTCCTGCCGGAGACCTGGGTCGAGCGAGCCGACGAGGGGTTCGAGGGAACTCGCTACCACTACGTCTGGGTGCTGTCGCGCGGCCCCATGTCGAGCGGATGCACGCACCTCAACAATGGGCACATCCTCGAGCTTCGCCAGCTTCTACCGGCGGAGACGGACAAGCTCTACTCGATCGATGTGTTCCTGAATCGCTCGTACGATTACGATGTCTTCGATATCGATGGTGACTTCACCCCGGAGGTCATGGGCGTGAAGTATTTCATCGCCTACTCGCTGCGGAACAAGCGGCCGGGCGAGCTGCGGGTTCGGGACGAGCGCGAGGGCTATTACAGCTGGCTCTATTCCGGAGACCTGGAGTATGACGAAGATGGCAGCGGGCACTTCGCTGAAGTCCAGAGCGGCCGATTCGTCGAGCGAAGCGCCAGGAAAGGCCCGATCTATCGGGACATCGCGCTCTACGAAGCGGAGTATCAGCCTCAACTGATCCAGTTCTATCGTCCGGCCGATATTCCGTTCGCTCGGGAGCTGCGGAAGGTTGGCTTGGACCACAGCTTCCAGGAGCAGGGCCCCTGAGGTACGAGGGGCATCGCTTCAGCTACCCGAGC
This sequence comes from uncultured Myxococcales bacterium, assembly GCA_965371385.1. Lineage (GTDB taxonomy): Bacteria > Myxococcota_A > UBA9160 > UBA9160 > UBA4427 > CBDUYG01. The sequence continues at coordinate 15,714 of CBDUYG010000012.1, forward strand.
CGGACTCCGGACCCGATCTGGGGTCGAAGGTCGAATGGGGTCCACTCCGGACCCTCACGGTAGGCTGGCGAGAGCCTGGAGGAGCCCTGCCTTCCGGCACTCGAGCAGCGTGTGGCTGATCCCCACATTTTGCACGATCTCGCAGACCTCGATTCCCGCTTCCTTCAAGCAGTGAAGCATGCGGTCGGAGTGGTACATCTTGCTCTTTCCGTTGGCGACCGCTGCAAAGTAGAGCGAGGTCTGTACCACACTGAATCGAGCCGCCTCGTAGCGCTGCATGTCCCAGAAGGTCTCCAGGATATAGAGGCGCGTCGTCTCGTCCATTACCAGGGCCGTACGCTTCAGGATGCTGATCATCTCTTCCTCACTGAAGCAGTCGAGGAACTGGCTCATCCAGATCACGTCGTGGCCCTTGGGAAGATCGTTTTCCTCCGCGAGGAGATCGCATGGGAATCCGTGGATCCGTCCGGCGTAGCCTCCTGCCTCGGCGGCCTGCATTGCGTTGCGAAGCTGTCCCGGAAGATCGACGATCGTCACCTCGACGTCGGGATCGTAGGCGCAGCAGGCGAGTGCCCACTTGCCCGTATTTCCGCCCACATCCAGGATGCGTGCCGGTGGGTCGGAAAAAACGCGCGGAAGCAGGTGGTTGAATACTCCATCCGAATAGAAGTGATCGAACGCAAACCAACTCTCTCGCACAGACTCGGGCAGCTCGGGTAGCGCCTCGTAGAGCGTTGCCCAATCGCCGCCCAGCTCCTCGAGTCCCACCGGTCGGCCCTCGAGAAGCGACGACTCCAGATGAAAGGCGGGCCGGTAACAGACGTCGTGGACGAAATCCATGTTCGTGCGCGTCGTCCGGTCTGCGAGGACCATGTAGCCCAATTTGGTCAGCACCCAGCCGGCCTCGGTCTCGCCGAGTAGCCCCCCTACGAGGCCGGCCTCCAGGAGCACGCGGACTCCATAGGGAGGCACACCCGTCGCCTCCACCAGAGTGTCCTCCGACGTGCCCTCGAGCCCGTTCTTCTTGATCTGATCCAGGATTCCGAGCGTCCGCAGGGAGCGGGCCGCCTGGAACATCAGCGGTCCAAAGGCCAGTCGCTGCGCCTGGAGCTTCGCTTCCAAGCTGTCCATGTCATCGAGAAACGGACGCTTACGAGCCATCACCGTCCTTTCGTGGCTTCCGGGCGTCCTGCGACTGCGTGGGAGGAAGCTCGGGCCAGAAGTCGAAAAAGTTGAACCAGTTGTAGGGAGCGAGCCGGCAGTAGTGCGCGAGCCGGTCCGCGTAACGCTGCACGTATTCGACCACGGCCTGCTCTCGCCCGCCCCGGGGCAGCTCGATCGACTCCGCGAAGGGTTCACAGTAGAGCGAGTAGCGATTGGGGGCCTGATAGAGCGCCACGATGAAGTAGATCGGGCATTTGAGCACGGATGCAAGAACGTAGGGGCCCGTCGGCAGAGCCACTCTCCCACCGAGAAAATCCACCTCTACAGTATCGCTTGGCTCCTTGCTGCGGTCTCCCAGGATTGCTACGAGCTCACCGCGGTCGATCGCTTCCCGGACGTGCAGTGCCACACTCGCGTTCCCGGCACCCGTGGAGATCAGTCGCGTATCGAGTTGGGGGTTGATTTTCCGAAGCACGGCATGGATCCGTTCCGCGTTCGCGAAATCGCCGACGATGTTGATCGGGATCCGGTATGCGACGCCCTGACTGCGCATCACCTCGAAGCTACCCAGGTGCGCACCCAACAAGATGCCGCCCCGGCCCCGCTCGATCAACGACTCCAGGTGCTCGTGTCCATGTCGTTCGATCGCGAAGAGATCGAATTGATCCTGAGCGAAGTAGAGTCGATCCATCACCGTGATCGCGAACGACCAGAGGTGCAGGAAAGTGCTCCGATGACCGGCGGGCAGACCCAATCTCCGCAGGTATGCCCGGGAGCTTCGGCGTGCATTGGCGCTGAAGAGCAGGTAGTAGAACGCGATCACCGCCAGCAGGTAACGGGTGATTCCCCGACCCCAGACGCGGAGCCAGAGCATGAGCCCCCGTATCGCCCACAGGGTTCCGACTTCCGGCACGTGGTGCCAACGCGTGGGGGGCGAGCGCATGCGGGCTCGAATATAGCCTCGGCCGGGGCCGAAGGCGAAGGTACGCATCCCGCTGGACCATGGTCGACGAGTCGTTCGCTGCATCCTCGCATCTCCGGCATCGGGAGGATACCCGGGCCGCGCGAAGAGGAAGATTCCGGGTCTCGGATTGCTCCTGCAGCGCCCCGCACAGCGCGGGAATCGAGAGCGCGATCCCCAGTGAAACGTCCTACACTCGCAAGACGAATCGATCTCGACACGAGGAGAGAGCCGATGGCACTCGACGAAGCCGGCGCGTACGCGCTCGCAACCTGGAAGCGACTCGAAGACCACATCAGCGATGATGTTCTGCGCGCGGTATGCGGTGCCTTCGCGGCCATCTCCGTCGCGGACGGCGTGCTCGATCGCCGAGAGGTGGACAGCTTCCTGCGCATGGTGAGCGCCGAGTTCTCCCTCGAGAAGCCCGACCTCGAAGATCTCGAGCGCCAGTTTCGCGATCTAGCCGATGCGGTAATGAGCGATCCCGTCGCCGGGAGGCAGCGCGCACTTCGCGAGGTCACACGAGTGGTCGGGAACGAAAGGGCGGTCGAGCTCGTACGCAGCGCGGCTCGACTCGCCGTCGGCGCCGACGATCGAATCGTCCCGGTCGAGGTCGAAGCCCTCGACGCAGTCTGCCAGGCACTCGACGCCCCGCGCTGAATCCAGTTCGGCGCGGACTTCGGTCGCGAGGGTGTCCGGGTGGCTCGCAGCCCCTCTCAGAGCACCTGCTTTTCTCTCAGCTCGCTCACTTCATCCCATGAATATCCCAGCTCTTCTACCAGGATCTGCTCGGTATGCTGCCCGAACTCAGGGGCTGTCCCGCTGATTTGCGGGGGCGTCTGCGACATGCCGATGGGAATGTTGAGCATCTGCAGCGCTCCCAGATTGGGGTGCTCGACGGTAGCCACCATGCCGTTGGCGGCGACCTGAGGATCGTCGACCAGGTCCTTCACCGAGTTGAGAGGACTGAAGATGAAGTCTCCGCCCGCGTCGAGACGCTTGGTCCACTCCTCGAGGCTCTGGGTCGCGAAGACTTCGTCGAGCATCGCGACCAGCTCCTTGGCGTTGGCTCCGCGATCCATCATCGAATCGAAGCGTTCTTCTTCCGCCCACTCGGGGTGCCCGAGCGCCTTGGCGAAATCGGTCCACCAGCGGTCGGATTGCGCCATCGCGAAGGCGATCCAGCGATCGTCCGCGCAGCGGTAGTGGTTCCAGAGCGGGTTGAAGGCGGCCTCGCGCGGGAGACGCGGTAGGGGACTGCCCAGCATCAGGGTCGACGCCACCGACAGGCCCTGGAGCCAGGCCATCGAGCCGAGCAGGGAGACGTCGACCTCCTGCCCGCCGCCGTGCCGCTCGCGACTCAGCAGGGCGGTGACGATCGCCGAGGCGAGCATCGAGCCTCCCATCTGGTCCGCGATCGCGCCCTGGATCGCGAGGGGAGGGTGATCCGGGTTGCCGGCGGCCCACATGATTCCCGAGCGCGCGAGTCCGAGGTAATCCATGCACGGACGCTCGGCGTCGGGCCCCTCGAGACCGAAGCCGCTTCCGCTCGCGTAGATGAGATTGGGGTTGCGCTTCATCAGGGTCTCGGCGCCGAGTCCGGCTCGCTTCGCCGCCCCAGGCCGGAAGTTCTGGACGAAGACGTCCGCCCCATCGACGAGCTTGTAGACGATCTCGCGCGCCTCGGGCTGCCGCAGATCGAGGGTAATGCTGCGCTTGCCCCGGTTGTGCGCCTCGAAGTAGAAGTTCGGCATCTTGCTGAGGTCGATGCCCGACGCTCGCAGCACCCCGCGCCCGGGATCACCGCTCTCGCGCTCCTCGATCTTGATCACGTCGGCGCCGAGATCCGCGAGCATCATCGAGGCCACGGGGCCCTGCTGCCAGATGGTCCAGTCGATCACGCGGATACCGTCCAGGGGGCGAGTCATTGCAGTCTCCTCATCACGTCTATCACCTCTCCTTCTCACCAATTCACCAATTCACCATCGCCATCGTCGCGCAGAAGGCGCGATGCGATGCGCGAATCTCATTGGCACCATGATCTCACGACACAGGAGGGTGAACAAGCGGAAAGCCCTCGACGGGGCCGACCGTCGAGGGCTTTCTGGAATCGCAGGTCCTTGGGAAGAAGAGATGCGATCTTGAACTCATGGCTGGGGGCGGGAGCCTATCGCCGAAGGCTGAATCCAATAGCTGATGGCTGAATCCCATCGCTGAGGGCTCTGAGCCGCTGAGGGCTCTGAGTGCTCAGCGACGCTGCTCCCGCAGGCCGCTCGCCTCCCACTCCTTGCTCAGCTGCCTGAGCTTGCGAGAGAACTCGTCGAAGGTGTCATCGAAGGAGAGGATGATCTCGGTGGTGCGCGGGATGTCGTCTCCGTTGAGGAGCCCGCGGTAGCGGTTCAGGTTGGCGAGGATCGCCTCGGCCACCTTGAGGGCCCGCTTCTCGGTCTTGATCAGGGGGGACTGCAGCGTATAGACGTTGTTCCGTCCCCACAGGCTCTCGTCGCGCACGATTGCGATCTCGCGGTACACACCGTTGATCGGGTCGAAGTTGTACTCGACCCGCACCTCCTTGAAGATGTCGGAGTTGCCCGTGTAGAAGCCGCGCTCCTTCTCCACCTTGCCGAGCTGACGGCAGCGCGGGCAATAGAAGGTGTCGCCATGATTGAGAAGGAAGACGCCCTTGGCGTAGTCTTCGCAATCCGTGTTCTCGCAATAACCTACTCCACGCTTCATGCTGGCCATCCTGA